>CAYMLM010000343.1:0-2521 GCA_964391385.1 uncultured Papillibacter sp. | reverse complement strand
AAGCCGCCCCAGTTTTCACATAAGGGGGCGGCTTTTTTCTGTTTCGTCTTCGTGACGGCGCGCTATTATGCGCTCTGGCCCGACTCGTCGCCTTCTGTATCGCTTCCCTCCGGCGCAGCGGCGTTTTCATCGCGCCCGTTCAGCAAGTCAAATAACCTGAACGTATCCTGGAGGACGATTTTCGTGTTATTTTTAAGCGCCGTTTCCGCCGCCTCAAGCGCCCTGTAAAGCTGTGCGTTCCCGGTGAAATGCTGACGGGCGGCTTCGCTGATGATCCGCATGGCCTTGGCCTCGGCTTCAGCCGCGAGGATCCTGGCCTGTTTTTCACCTTCCGCTTTTTTGATCTCCGCGCGTTTTATGCCGTCGGCATTGAGTTCGGCCGCAGCGGCTAAATCCGCGGCGGCCAGCTTTTCATGCTCCGCCTTGACGAGCTTGTGCATGATCTCCTGGACGTCTTTGGGCATTTCGACCTCTTTCATCCGGCATCTGAGGACCTCGACGCCCCAGTTTTCGGTGACCGCATTGAGCGCAAGGCACATCTGCGCGCCGATTTGCTCCCGGTCTGTGCTCACGCGCCTGCTTGGCATGGTCGCGAGAATATCGCGCAGCGTCGTGCGGGCTGATTCGACCGCTTGGTCGATACAGTTGTCCGCGTTATAAAGCGCCGCCTTCACGCTGTCCCGCTCCGGTTTGATCCTGAGGTAAACCTGCGCGTCGGCAATGATTCCCAGATTGTCGCCTGTTGTGATCAGCTGCGGGTCCAGGTTGAGCGTCTGCTCGGTGACGCGGACGGCCTGTATTTTTTGAATGCCGGGGATAATCCAATGGAGGCCCGGTTTGAGAAATTTTGTATAGATGCCGAATGTCTCAACAACGCCCCTGTGCGTCGGCCGCATAATTCTCAAACCCGCGATCATAAAGGCGCAGACGAGCGCGGCCGCCGGGATTAAAAAAATATACACGTTACCGTCCTCCTTCGTAAATGCCAAAGCGCGCCGTGACATAAGGCCCGGCCCGATTGTCCGTACGCATTAAATATATTCGTATGGAGCCAGGATTATATTTGTAATATCGGACAAACTTAAAGGCCGCGCCTGACAGAAAAAACCTTCCGTTCCGCTGCGCGGTACGGAAGGCCTACGTATATGAGGAGGGTAATCATGTCGTTGGGAAAAGAATGTCGTAAGGCAGTATGCTCGACGTCTTGTCTGTCTATCGTAGAGATTGCGCGGTCACATCTCGCATGACAGTATATGATAGGGCGGCCCGGTTTGTGAATACAGCGCCAGACTTTTCCCGCTTCGCAAATTTTTCAGTGTTTTTTGTCTGAGCTGGACTTTTTTTCTGTGATTTTCCCGAACGGTATGTTACTATACTATAGGTGAATTATTGATGCAATCACTTAAAGAGAGGATGTAGTAAATGGATAATTCTTTGCAGACACTTATCACAATGGCGTTGTATATGGTTGTCGTTATTGTTATCGGCATCTACTTCGCGAAACGTGCCAATCAGGACACCGAAAGCTTTTTCATCGGGGGACGGAGGCTTGGTCCCTGGATTGCCGCCATGAGCGCGGAAGCCTCGGACATGAGCGGCTGGCTCCTGATGGGCCTGCCCGGCGTCGCGTACTGGTGCGGCCTGGCCGACGCCACGTGGACCGCGATCGGCCTCGCGATCGGCACATATCTCAACTGGCTTTTAGTTTCCAAGAGGCTGCGCAACTATTCCGCGGCTGCCAACAATTCCATAACGATCCCGGAATTTATCAGCAACCGGTTTAAAGAAAAGAAAAAATTCATTCTGACGATCGGCGCCCTTTTTATCCTGATCTTCTTTGCCGTCTATACGGCCAGCTGTTTCGTGACCTGCGGAAAGCTCTTCAACCAGCTCTTCGGCCTGGATTACAAGCTGATGATGCTCATCGGCGCTTTATTCGTGTTGACCTACACCTTCCTCGGCGGCTTCCTTGCTGAAAGCACCACGGACTTCCTGCAGTCAATTATCATGATTTTCGCGCTTGTGGCTGTTCTTGTCGTGGGCATCGGCGCCGCAGGCGGCGTCGGCGCCGTCGTCGAGAATGCCCGGAGCATCCCCGGCTTCTTTGAGTTCTTCGGTATCGCCCAGCCGACCGTCGGAGCGGACGGTCTCCAGCAGCTGAGTCCGGCGGGCGCGCCGCTTTTCGGCGAGAAGGGCTCCTACGGCTTTTTAACGATCATCTCCACGATGGCCTGGGGCCTCGGTTATTTTGGTATGCCTCAGGTGCTTTTGCGCTTCATGGGCATCCGCAAGGCCAGCGAGCTGAAAAAATCGCGCCGCATCGCCGTCGTTTGGGTGCTCATCGCGATGGCTTCCGCGGTCATCATCGGCATCGTCGGCCGCGCGCTTTATCCCTCGCAGCTATTGACCTCCTCGGCGTCGGAGAGCGTTTTCATCGTCTTAGCTACGACGCTGATGAATCCCCTGATCGCCGGAGTCAGATCGGAAGAGCGTCGTGTAGGGAAAGAGTGTAGGATAGGGT
>CAYMLM010000342.1:0-2534 GCA_964391385.1 uncultured Papillibacter sp. | reverse complement strand
GGGTGTTGGGGTCGAACGAGCACATCTCGGGCCTCAGGGCGCCCAGGTGCTGCAGGCGCTTGTAGTCCTCGTACTCGCCGCCGGAGGTGGTGAGGTTCACCAGGATGTCAACGCCGGCTTTCCTGCAGGCCTCGCGGGTCGCCTCGACGGCGTCCGTAAACTTCTGCAGGCTCATGGATTTGTATCCGATCTGCATCTCGCCGCCCACGACCTTGTCCTCCCGGACATGGATATGCGCGATGGACGCGCCGGCCTTGGCGCACTCCACGATCTGCTCGGCAAGCTCCTCGGCGGTGTAGGGAACGGTGGGGGCCTGATCTTTCTTGGTGCCGGCGCCGCACAGGCAGACCTGGATGATTACTTTATTGGTTTTAGCCATGACATCATATTCCTTTCATATGATAGATTGATTGAATGGATCGGACAGATGATGCGGGATCTAGACGGGACCATAGACGATCCGGTTACACCGGATCGTCCATAAACTTCTTCGCGAGCTTGAACACCTCGAACAGCTGCTTGTCGCGCTTTGCCAGAAGCTCCTGCTTGTCGATGCCCGTGTAATCATAAAAGCCCTTGCCGGTCTTGAAGCCCAGCTCGCCTTTGTCGATATGCTCGGACAGGGACGTCGGCATGTCGACCTCCGGCGGCATGGTGTAGCTTTTATTCTTAAAATTGTTGGCGGTCATGTCAAGGCCGCCGAAGTCGGCACGCTTGCACAGGCCCAGGACGACGGCGCGCGGAATAAAGCTCGTCTTGACGGCCTTGTCGATGTCCTCCGGCGTACAGTAACCGTTGTCCAGCAGGAAAAACAGCTCCTGATTGAGGCACATCTGCATGCGGTTGGCAATGTAGCCGCGGATGAACTTTTTCATGAGGACAGCCGTTTTGCCGCACTTCTCGAGCAGCTCGACGGTGATATCGGCGTAGGCCTCGGGCGCCTTGTCGCCCTTCACGACCTCCACGAGCGGGATGAGCTGCGCAGGGGAATACCAGTGGGCGATGACCATCTGGGGCAGGCGTCTTTCGGGGACGAGCTCAAAGACATTGAGTCCCGACGTGTTGGATGCGATGATGCAGTCGTTGCCCGCGTATTTGTCCACCTCGGCGAACAGGTCGATCTTGGCCTGCTTGTTCTCGACGATCGTCTCCTGGATGAAGTCGGCGTCCCTGACGCACTCCTCGACCGTCAGGGCGAAACTGACGCGCGCGTAGGTCTCCTCCAGCTTGCCGGCCGGCAGGAGGCCTTCCTCCACAAAGGTCTGCAGGCTTTTATACAGAGTCTGCTTCGCCTTTTCCCGCGTCTCTTCCCGCCGCGTCCACATCGTGACCTGGTAGCCGCCCATGGAAAACATCTGCGCGATGCCGGGTCCCATCGTACCCGCGCCGAGAACCGCGATCTTTTTGATGTCGTTTATGCTGTTCATATTAACCCCCATTTCGCCGCTGACGCGGCGACACAAATATACAGGAAAAGTCGATGTCTGTCGCAGGAAAAGGCAGCTGCCGTCCGTGGCGGCCAAATCGATTTCTTCCGCGTGTGAGAATATTCCTCACACGAACCTTATGCGCTGCTGCGCAGGGATGGGAATGACTGATTTTCCGGCGCGGAGTTGTGTCCGCCGTTCAGCTGCGGAAAATTGACAGGATTGCGTGGAATCTTTCACGTTTTATTTTTTTGCCCCACAAGCGAAACCTGTGGGGCAAAGCATCCAAAGCGTGACTTAGAAGGACCCTTCTTCCCAGGCGACAAGTCTGACAAAACCGCCGTCAGCCATTTCGCAGCGGAACGGGAACGCAGCGATTGTCATGCGTTTGCCGGCGACCTCGTCAATGTCGCCGCCGGCGTTTTCTACGGTGCAGCAGCCGGCCTGCATGAACAGTCTGTGGCAGGGCTCGTAATCGGGGAATTCGACCGTCGGGTCCTTGCCGGTCGCCTTGCGGTACGCCGTGTCGAGCCAGGGCATCTGCTCCTTGAGGGGATGATGCCACAGCGGCGCGTCTGTTGCGCCCCACGTGCCGGAAATGCCCTTGATCTTCTTCTCGTGGATGAGCCAGTTGGCAACTTCCGGGCCCATGCCGGGATAGTAGTTGTAATACTTGTCGTTGTTCTTTCTCCAATAGTGGTGGAAGCCGGTGTCCACGACAACCCAGTCATTGGGGCGGATCTCGAGGCCGTCCTTCTTTGCGGCTTTCTCAAAATGCTCGGGTTTGAGCTCGACCCACAGGCCGTCCTCGAAGCCTGTCTTCCACTTGGCTTCAAACTCGTCCTTCAGGTAGCGCATGTCGAGGATGACGCCGGTGCCGATGCAGTATTCCAGGGGGATCTCGTTGAGGGAGTAGCCGTTTCTCTCGCGGTCGACCTCCTCCTCGTGGAGGACGTGGTTCGGCGCGTCCATATGCGTGCCGGCGTGGAGCGTGCCGGTGTAGGTCATGGTGCGCTTGTGGAAGCGGCCGAGGTACTGTCCGCGCGGGAAAACAAGGTCCTGGCGAGGGCCGGGGAACGGCCACAGCGGCGTGTCGACGCCCCAGGG
>CAYMLM010000341.1:0-2545 GCA_964391385.1 uncultured Papillibacter sp. | reverse complement strand
ACTGAAGCGGGTTGTATGCTTTCCCTTGAACGCATGGAACTGAAAAGGAGGCCGACTATGGCAAAACTGAGAAAAATGCTTGGGGGCGCCGAGACCCCCACTGTCGTTTCCCTGATGCGGCTGATTGAGACGCAAAGCAAAACAACAATCGCAAACTGGTGCATCGCCTACACGGAAAAGCGTATACTGCCCATTTTCGAAAGCGCATATCCGGCCGACAGGCGTCCGCGCGCCGCGCTGGACGCCGCGAAGGATTGGCTTGACGGGAAAGCAAAACTGCCCGCCGTAAAAAGACTGATACTGGAAGCCCATGCGGCCGCGAGAGAGGCGGAGGAGATTCCGGCGGCGCAGGCCGCCGCAAGAACGGCCGGCCAGGCGGCGGCAACGGTCCATTCGCCGAGGCACTCTCTGGGGCTAGCGTTTTACGGCGCGGCGGCCATCGCCTATGACCGGGCGGGAACAGGTGAAAGCGCGGAGGTCTATGACAAAATCGCCGCCCTCGAATGCGCCGAAATGGAAGCCGCCCTGCGTGCCGTCGCCGTTGAGGACGAGCCCAATCCCGCAAAGATCAACTGGCACTGCTGAGCAATGCGGAGGATAACGATGAACGAACTGTATGAATTTGACGCTCTCATTATTAAGGCCCCTGATATGGACGCAGCCTATATCGAAATCCCTTTCGATGTCAAGGAGGCGTTCGGCAAAGGGCGCGTTCCGGTGCGGGCCACCTTTGACGGCGAACCATACGACGGGCAGCTTGTCAAGATGGGCACGCCCCGGCATATCATCGGGATCCGGAAGGAAATCCGCGAAAAAATCGGCAAAAAGCCCGGCGACACCGTGCGCGTCACATTGCGGGAAAAAGACGCTGTCAAGCCGGACATTGCCACGGTAGCAGACTATATCGCCGGATACGGCGGAGAGATCCGCGAGCGGATGGAAAAGCTGCGGGAGCTCATTTTAAGCTGCTCGCCCGATATCACGGAAAAGATCAGCTGGGGCATGCCCACGTTTGTCTTGAACGGCAATCTTGTGCAATTTGCCGCTGCGAAGCGCCATATCGGACTGTATCCCTCGCCGGAGGCGATAACCGCATTCGCGGACAGGCTGTCGGGATATAAGCGCTCCAAGGGCGCGGTGCAATTCCAGAACAATGAACCCATGCCTTACGGGCTGATCCGGGAGATCGTACTGTTTCGGGTGACGGAAAACAAAAATATAAAGGCCAAAGCCCCGAGTGCGAAAAATTCCCTTAAAGACTGATGACAACGTATCGATTTATTTACTGGGACCATTATCTGATGTTTTACCGGGGTTCAACCATCGTTTCGCACGTCCGCCTGGCGCATCGCGCGAAAATATTGCCCGCCTCGGGCCTTTTAACGGACACACTGCGAACCCCCTGCAATCAGGCGTTGTTTCAAACCGGCATATATGATACAATAAACTATCATAAGGGAAAGCTGGATTTCTATGGATACGATTTTCAAGCGGATGGTGTTTGCCCTCAATACGCTCACCATCTACAGGACCATTATGAAAGCGCCCGTCATGGCAGCCTTTCGCCGCATGTGCCATCTGATCGCAGCGAAAGAAACGGAACGGGCGGCCGAGTTTTACGCGGAAGTCTATTACCTGCTCAAGCAGGCCGAGACGCCCGGCCTCGGGGATTACCTGTCGGACCGCCTGAAATATGAAGAGACGGTCTACGCGAAGGCGCTGCGGCTGGGCCTGACGGGTCCGGCCGACGACGCGGCGGCCGAACGCGATATCGGTATCCTTTCGGTCGCGTCGCAGCTAACCTGCGACGGGATCAAGCGCGAGCTCAAAAGCCAGTCGGAGGGCAGGTTTGACGATCTCGTGGACTCGCTTCCGGAATGGAAGACGGGCGCGGCGTTGAGTTTAAGCGAGCTGAAGGCCTTTTACCGTCAAAACGGCTGCGGCATATTGGCCAGGTACCGGGCATTCACCTGGTCGGACCGCGGGCTTACGCCCGTTGACGAGCCGGATGCGATGAAATTTGAGCAGATGGTCGGATATGACTGGCAGCGGCGCGCCGTTTTGGAGAACACGCGGGCGCTTGTCGCCGGCAAGTCCGTCAACAACGTGCTTTTGTACGGGGACAGCGGGACGGGGAAATCCGCCACCGTCAAGTCGATGCTCGGCGTGGCGGGCTTTGAAAGGCTGTCGCTCATCGAGGTTTCGAAGCAGTGCATGAACGAACTGCCGGCCCTCATGCGCGAGCTGTCCCGGCGGCCGCAGAAATTCATCCTCTTCATCGACGACCTCAGCTTTGAGGAAGCGGACGCCGGTTACTCGGCGCTCAAGGTCATATTGGAGGGCAGCCTGACCCGGCGGCCCCAGAACGTGGCGATCTACGCCACCTCCAACCGGCGGCAGCTGACGCGGCGGCGCTTTTCGGAGCGCGACGAGATCAACGGAACGGAAACGGTGGAGGAAAAGACGTCCCTGGCCGACCGGTTCGGCCTGCGCATCCCGTTTTTCTCTCTGTGCCGCGAGGACTATATCGACACGTCCGTGGCGC
>CAYMLM010000340.1:0-2550 GCA_964391385.1 uncultured Papillibacter sp. | reverse complement strand
CTTGTCGCGCGTCCCATACGGAACGCAATCCGCAGATCCGGATTGCCTGCCGCCGTTTTGTGCCGGCCCTTGCCTCACACAAACCTGTTCATGAGTTTCTCGGTGATGCCGTCTATATTGCCCGCGTGAATGCCGTTTTGCCCGCAGATTTGGGCGACCCTTTCCCGCAGCCCGATGTCGGCGAAGTCTTCCGCGCCGTTCAGGATTCCCGTCCGCCGCCCGACCCTGTACAGGAGCTTGTCCTCTTCCGGCAAATCCAGGTACCAGTCCAGCGCGGCAAGCATTTTTTCCTTGTCCGCCGGCAGCTTCCCGTCAAGCTCCGGGATCAGGTTCAAGATGTGGTCGCTCTTGATGACACTGGTGATCCCGTCCAGCGCGCCGACGAACAGCCGCAGCTCCCTGACGACGTCCGTGTCGTTGGCCCTGGTGAAAACGCCGTCCTCATAGTCCTTGTACAGCAGCGCCCGGCGCGGGACCGCCAGCGTGCGGATGCGGATGAAATCCGGATCGATCCGGTTGAGGGCGTCGGCCGTCTCGAGCGCGTTCTCCCGCGAATATTCCTTCCCCCCCAGGCCGGGCATGAAGTACTCCGACAGCTCGATGCCCGCCGCCTTGACCTTCGCGCCGGCGGCGATGTGAGCGGCCTTGTCCGCGCCCTTGTCCACGAGCTTCAGGACCGTGTCCGAGCCGGACTCCATGCCGATGTGGATTCGGTTAAGCCCGGCGTCGGCGATCCGCCTTAAATTTTCGTCCGTAATCCGCGCCACGGTATGGGACCGCCCGTACGAGGTGACGCGCCTGACTTCCGGGAACAGGGCGCGCAGGTATGTAAGGATCTCCACGAGATGGTCCGCCTTGACGAGCATGGTGTTCGCGTCCTGCAGAAACACGGATTCCATGCCGGCCCGATACCAGGAAACCGCGGATTGAAAGGCGTATTGGCCGTTGTCGCCAAGCTGAGACATTAAGGCACGATACCCGTTTTCCTTCTCCGTCTCCGTCAGGCCCGGCAGCTTTTCGAAGAAATCGACGCACAGCCGCACGGCGTCAAGGTCCGCCTTGACGTCCTCCACGCTTCGGATGCTGAACGTTTCGCCCTTATATAGGGTACAGAATTTGCACCTGTTCCACGGGCAGTTGCGCGTGACGCGCAGCAGCAGGCTGGCAGACTCGCTCGGCGGGCGTATGGGGCCGAGCTCAAAGCCCTGATATTCCGATGTGCTCATAATACTCCTCAAACTGTTTTTTACCTGTTTGCAGCCGGCGGACTTCGGCGCCTGCCGCGCTTCGTTAACAATACAGCTATTGCCGCTTTTTTGCAACAGCTGGCGCGAAAACACCGCTTGGCCCGCCCGATTTGCTTTTGGACGGCATAAATAAACCTGTTGATAAAAATGTCTTGTGATATGGCGTCGGAAATGTTATATTTTTCTAGCCGCGGAAGACCGGGGCCGATCCAATCAATACGGGAGTATCTTATGACAAAACACAGATCCTGGAAAAGGAACGTGGCGTTTTATCTGACGAGCCAGATTGTCTCGCTGTTCGGCTCGATGCTTGTGCAGTGCGTTATGGCGTGGTATATCACGCTGGAGACGCAGTCCGGGCTGATGTTGACCATTGCGATCCTGTGCGGCTTCCTGCCGACGTTTTTGATCTCGCCGTTTGCCGGCGTCTGGGCCGACCGCATGGACCGGAAAAAGCTGATGATTTATGCCGACGCGCTTGTGGCTGTGTCCACGCTTGGGCTGGCCGCCGCGTTTCTGCTGGGCTACCGGGACGTCTGGCTCATATTTGCCGTCATGGCGGTCCGCGGCCTCGGCCAAGGCATCCAGCTTCCGGCCGTGAACGCCTTCATACCGCAGCTCGTGCCTCAGGACAGGCTGATGCGCGTCAACAGCATCTCAAGCGCCGCGCAGTCGGCGATGATGCTCCTGTCGCCCGCGCTGGCCACCGGACTGATGGCGTTCGCGCCGCTCGGAGCCATCTTTTTCATCGACGTGGTCACGGCCATCCTCGCCATTGTCATACTGGCCTTTTTCGTACATGCCGAAACGGAGAAAAGCGAAACGGGACCGGCGGCCAAGGTCGGGTATTTCCACGACCTGCGGCTTGGACTCAATTATATTGCGCATCACAAGGTCGTCGCGACGCTCTTTTTATTCAACGGCGCGATGACGATCATGGCCGCCCCGATCGCCATGCTGTCGCCGCTGCAGGTCACACGGCTTTTCGGGGCCGACGCCTGGCGGCTAGCGGCGGTGGATATCGGCTTTTCCGCCGGGATGCTGCTGGGCGGCCTGGTTCTCATGTCCTGGGGCGGCTTTAAAAACCGGCACAGCACCATCACGCTCGGCGCGTACATTTTTGCGGTGAGTACGGTGATATTCGGATTTCTGAACAGCTTCTGGCCATTTATCGCCTTTATGGTGGTGGTCGGCACCGCGATGCCGATGTTTTCAACGCCGTTTGTCACGTTGCTGCAGGAGACCGTCGAGCCGGATTATCTCGGGCGCGTCTTCAGCTTCTCAACGATGATGGGCAGCCTCG
>CAYMLM010000339.1:0-2584 GCA_964391385.1 uncultured Papillibacter sp. | reverse complement strand
GCCGTCATGCAAGCTTCTTGTAGACAAAGCCCTCTGGGCTTTGTCTACAGTCTGAAACCATCGGTTTTCCGATGGTTTTGTCATCACTCCGGCAGCCTCCGGTATTTTGTACACAGGACACTTCAAAAAATAACCATTCTAAAAACGATATTTTGGGTAATGTCACAGTTGATTTTAGGGATTTAAAGCGCTATACTTTAAAACAGTAAATCAAATATCTCCCGGGCGGTATTGTTCCGCGCCTGGCGGTCATAATGCTTACCTGTCTATGAAAAACAAAATAGGCAAGCCTGATCAGAACAAGAAAGCCTGAAACGCTGCCCAGAAATATACGGCTGCTCGTTTATTAGGCGGGCGGCTGTTTTTATATAAAATAAAAATGATAAGAGGAGATAATAATGAAGAAAAAAGTATTCGCGCTATTACTCGTCGTTTTGATGGTGCTCTCGCTGGCGGCATGCGGCGGAGGAGCTAAGAAGTACACCGTCGGCATCTGCCAGATCGTCCAGCACCCGGCCCTTGACGCCGCGACGCAGGGCTTTAAGGACGCGCTGACCGAGAAGCTCGGCGACAAGGTCACCTTCGACGAGCAGAACGCCAACGGAGACCCGGCCACCTGCGCCGTCATCTGCAACCAGTTCGTGTCGTCCAAGGTCAGCCTCATCATGGCAAACGCCACGCCGTCGCTCCAGGCCGCGCAGACGTCGACGGACAAGATCCCCATTGTCGGCACCTCCGTCACCGATTACGGCACGGCGCTCGGAATTGAAAACTGGACGGGCAAGACCGGCAAGAACATAACCGGCACGTCCGACCTCGCCCCCCTCGACCAGCAGGCGGCCATCCTCCACGAGATTTTCCCCGACGCAAAAACTATCGGTATCCTTTACTGCTCGGCGGAGCCGAACTCCAAATATCAGGATCAGGTTATCACCGGCTATCTCACCGAGATGGGCTACAGCGTGAAGTCCTACACCTTCGCGGACTCCAACGACCTGCAGACCGTGGTCACGGCGGCAGCCGGCGAATGCGACGTGATTTATCTGCCCACCGACAACACGGTCGCGTCCAATACGGAGATCATCAAGAATGTGTGCCTGCCGGCCGGCGTGCCGATCTTCGCGGGTGAGGAGGGTATCTGCAAGGGCTGCGGCGTGGCAACGCTGTCCATCAGCTATTACGACCTGGGCTACACGACGGGCGAAATGGCGTACGAGATACTTGCAAACGGCGCGGATCCTGCTACAATGGATATCAAGTTCGCGCCCAAGTTTACAAAGATGTACAACCCCGAGATTGCCGAGGCGCTGGGCATCACGCTGTCCGAAGAGTTTGAAGCCATCGCGATGGATTGATTTTATCCTGCGATTCGCGCCGCCCGCCCGTCCTGATGCGCGTCAAACGGAAAGGAACGTCTATGGATCTGCTGGCATACTTCACATCACTCAATCCCATGAACCTGCTCTCGTCCCTTCCGGGAAATATCGCGCAGGGCATCATCTGGGGGATCATGGCCCTGGGCGTGTTTATCACCTTCAGGCTGCTGGATTTTCCGGACCTGACGGTGGACGGCTCCTTCGCCATGGGCGGCGCCGCGACGGTCATGCTCATTCTGGCGGGCTTGCCCGCACCGCTGGCGCTTTTGATAGCGGTGATCGCGGGGCTCGCCGCCGGGCTTGTGACAGGTCTGCTGCATACAATATTCGGGATTCCCGGCATTCTGGCCGGGATCCTGACACAGATTTCGCTCTGGTCCGTCAACCTGCTCGTGCTGGGCGGAGCGAACAAGGCCGTGAATGTGGATAAGTACGCTTTGATCGTATCGCTTCGCAGTATAGGCGGCTCCATTTTAACCGCGCTTGTTTTTACGGCCATCCTGATTTGTGTCCTGTACTGGTACTTCGGCACGGAGCAGGGCAGCGCCATCCGCGCAACGGGCAACAATCCGCACATGTCGAAGGCGCAGGGTATCCACATCGACTTCATGAAGGTGCTCGCGCTGTGCCTCTCCAACGGGCTTGTCGCGCTTTCCGGCGGGCTCATGTCCCAGTACCAGGGCTTTGCGGACATCAAAATGGGGGCCGGCGCAATCGTCATCGGCCTGGCCGCCGTCATCATCGGCGAGGTCCTCGGCGAAGCGCTGTTCCGAAAGCGCATGAACTTTGCGATCCGGCTGATTTTTGTCGTGCTGGGCGGCGTGATTTACTATCTCGTCATCGGGCTCGTCATGTGGCTGAAAATGCCGACCGATCTGCTCAAGCTCCTCACCGCCGTCATCGTGGCGATTTTCCTGGCCGTTCCGTACCTGAGGTCAAAAGCGAGAAATTCCTTCGCCCTCGCGGGGAAGAGGGGGGCGAGCAAAAATGCTTGAGCTCAGAAGCGTCAGCAAAACCTTCAATCTGGGGACCATCAACGAGAAGAAAGCTATCTCCGGGATCGACCTTCACATGAGCGAGGGGGACTTCGTCACCGTCATCGGCGGAAACGGCGCGGGCAAGTCCACCATGCTCAATGCGATCGCCGGCGTCTGGCCGGTCGACGACGGCACGATCTCGCTGGACGGCGTCAACGTGACGGCGATGCC
>CAYMLM010000338.1:0-2585 GCA_964391385.1 uncultured Papillibacter sp. | reverse complement strand
ATTCGGGACCTGAACCTATTCAATATTGGAATTTCGCGCTTGCGGCATCCCTGCGGAGCGGCCGCCGCGCCGCCGCTTACATCGCCAGCTCCGTCCGGCGGATCAGGTCGTTCTGGCCGTCCTGGGCGAGCTCCACGAAATAGGCCGAGAAGCCGGCGACGCGGACCACGAGGTCCTTATGCTTGCCAGGATTGCTCTGCGCCTCCCTGAGCGTGTCGGTGCTCACGATGTTGATCTGAAGCTCCATGCCGCCCAGGTCGAAATACGTCTGCATGAGCTCGGAGAGCTTCTTCCAGCCGCCCTCTCCTGCAAGCGCCGTCGGGTGGAACTTGAGGTTCATGAGCGTGCCGTTCGGGAAATCCGTCTGCCTGATCTTCGAGATGGAGGAAATGACGGCCGTCGGTCCGTTTTTGTCGTAGCCCTGCGGCGAGGCGATGCCGTCGGCCAGCGGCTCGTACTTTTTGCGGCCGTCGGGCGTGGCGGCCGTGAGCTTGCCGAACATGACGTTGATCGTCACGGGATAAAGGCCGGCGCTCGACCGGCCGCGCGGCCCGGTCGTGGTGTTGACGGCGTCGGCGAAGACCTTGGCCGCCCAGCCGGCCAGCTCGTCGGCCTCGGCGATGCCGTTGCCGTAGTGCGGCGCTTCGCCCAGAATATACCCGCGCAGCGCCTCGTGGCCCTCCCAGTTGTCTGAGATCGCGTCGTACAGCTCGCGGGCCGTGCAGACCTTTTTCTCAAACACGCAGTGCCGGATGATGTTGAGGCTGTCGGCGACGTTGCCGATGCCGACGCCGGAGTTGCCGGTGGAGTTGTATTTCGCGCCGCCCCACATGACGTCCATGCCCTTTTCCATGCAGCCTTCCATCGTCGCGGACACGACCGGCTGCGGGAGGACCCGGCGGGCAACGTATTCGAAGGAATTGATGTTCATATGGTGCCATCTGACGAACCAGTCGACCTGCTTTTTGAAAGCCGCCTGGACCTCGTCGAAGCTTTTCATGTCGTACAGGTACCCTGTCGGCAGGCCGACGCGGTCCTTCGGCGGCTCGGGTATGGGCGAGCCGGCCGGCAGGCGCTCGACGACGACGGGCGGCATCGGCAGATACCCGTCGTTGAGGGCCGTCCACAGCATGTTGACGAGGTTCATATAGCTCTCCTGGCCGGAGCCGCCGCAGGCGGGCCACTCGGTGCCGCAGCCGGCCGGCTCGACGCAGCCGATGAGCGTGTAGTTGCGCGCGTCCTCGAGCGACAGCCCGCGGCCCATGAGCGCGGGGATGATGACCTCGTCGTTTTCAAACGTCGGCACGCCGCCGGCGAGCTTCGTTGTCTCGATGGCGGCCTCCCAGAGCTCGGGCGGCGTGTTTTTGTGGATGCGCAGCGCCTGCGGCGGATCGTGCAGGACGAGGCGTCCGGCGCTCTGCAGCATCATGTACGTGACGGCGTTCGTGGCGTCGCTCCCGTCTTTTTTGACGCCGCCCATCGTCATCAGCTGTCCGCTCGTATAGCCGGGATTGCTGAGCGTGGGCCCGAAGCCCCAGGCCTTGTTCATTTCTGCGCACTTGAGATAAAACAGGTCCAAGAGCTCCTGCGCGTATTCGGGCGTGATGCGCCCGGCGGCGACGTCGGCCTCATAGAAGTCGCCGAGATACTGGTCGACGCGGCCGAAGCTGATGCCGTGCAGGTTGGCGTCCAGGCACAGGCAGGTCTGGTACATGAACAGGCACTGGACCGCCTCGTGGTACGTTCGGCACGGCTTTTCCATGCACCAGTCGAGCGAGGCGGCCATGGCCTCGAGCTCTTTTTTCCGCGCCGGGTCCGTCTCGTCCGCCGCTTTTTCGGCGGCGAGCCGCGCGTAGCGCTTTGTCAGCGTGATCATCCCGTCGCAGACGATGGAGACAGCGCGGTAGAAGTTGTACTGATCTATGGTGTCGCCGGGCAGCGCCCTTTCGATGAGCTCCGCCCGTTTTTGCTCGGCCTCCGCCCGTATGGCGGCAAAGCCCTTGCGGATCGCCGTGTCGTAGCCGGTGCAGAAATGGCCGACGGGCGTGTTCGTCTGGCCCTTCGGCCCGAAATTCGTCACGCCGTTTCGGGCGATGGGCAGGTACTCGTCGAGGATCTGCGCGTCCGTCTTGGCGCTCATGCACTCCTTCAGCCAGAAATCGACGGTCGACAGGATGTAGTCCCGGTCCGTCTCGGACAGGATGTACGGGTCGATGCTCCGCGTCGAGATGAACCGGCTTTCCACCTCGTCTTTGAGCCACTGGACCGAGTTTTCCGGATACAGGGCCGTGGCGCGGTATTTGCCGGACTGCGCGCCGGCGATCACCTCGCCGTCGCCGATGCGCACGGGGATATGCTCGCAGATGTTCTTAAAGTTTTTCGCGCGCTTGAGTATCCCCGTCATGTCGGGGTTACGCATATAAAACTCGGTGACGAGCCGATAGCGCGCCGTGCAGATCTCGGGCTGCGTCTGGCGGTACTTTTCGCGCATTCTGGCCACGCGGGCCGTGACCGGTTTGAGCTTATACATATGATGGCCTCCTATCGGTGCGATCCGTTTGTCTTCATGCTCATTATAATACATC
>CAYMLM010000337.1:0-2599 GCA_964391385.1 uncultured Papillibacter sp. | reverse complement strand
GCGGTGGCCGGCCAGACGATTGTGGAGGGAAAGACGGCAAACGCCATTTCGATCACCAAGGCCACGGATGAGATCAATACCATCTGCCAGCAGCTGGCGGACTTAAACGACG
The DNA here is from genome assembly GCA_964391385.1 of uncultured Papillibacter sp. Classification (GTDB taxonomy): domain Bacteria; phylum Bacillota; class Clostridia; order Oscillospirales; family Oscillospiraceae; genus Sporobacter. Next base: position 2,487 of record CAYMLM010000337.1, on the reverse strand, counting down.
ACATCCTGGCCGGCGGCGGCGCCACGACGGCACAGGCCGACGAGCGCGACGCGCTGATCGGCGCGCTCGAGTCGATCTCCGGGAAATTGACCTGTACGGTCAACGCAGACGATACCGCAACCGTTACGATCGATTATGTCAATTCGTCGATGACCGCCGTAACCGATACGCTTGTGACCGCGGGTACGTTCACCGCCGCGACGAGCGCGGCGGTGCTCGAATACTCCGGAGCCGACGAGGAATACGTCCTGAGGCTCGGCGACACGTATCTGAATACGGACAGCGTTGGGAGCGGGGAGCTCCATGCGCATATGTCGCTGCGGGACGGCGGTAGCGTATCGGAAGCGGGGATACCTTATTACATAAGCCAGCTCGACGTGCTGGCGCGGACCGTCACCCAGGCGGTCAACGAGTGCATGAATACGGGCTATACGTTTCCGGATGAGGAGAACGGCTATGCCTCCGTAACAGGCGTTGACATGTTCAAGGACTTCGGCGACGCATACGAGCTGGTGACCGCGGGAAACCTTACGCTGTCCGACGCCGTTTCGCAAAGCGTCTGGAATATAGCGGCCTCCGACAAGCCGATCGACCTGACGGCAACGGACACGCAGAGCGCCAATAACGTCGTCGCGCTGAGGCTGGCGGAGCTGATCGACACGAACGATTTCAGCGGCACGCTCGACGGGATGATCGCGCACCTGGGCGTGAAGCTCAACACGATGTCGGGCACGCTGGACACGCACCATTCCCTGGTGGAAAGCACGGAAAACCAGAGGCAGTCCATCTCCGGCGTATCGCTGGACGAGGAAGCCGTCAATCTGATCATGTATCAGCAGACCTACAACGCTTGTTCCAGGGTGATCACGACGATAGACGAGGTTTTGGACAAGCTGATAAACGGGACGGGAACCGTCGGCCGGTAAACCGGTCCGGCGCGGCACACGAAAAAAAGAGGTGACACATGCGCATCACAAACTCCATGATGTCGGGCAATTATCTGTACAACCTGAACGGGAATCTGAACCGGCTGTCAAAGCTGCTGGAACAGGAATCCACGGGAAAAGCCATCAACAGCATTTCCGACGACCCCGTCAGGACGACGCAGAGCCTGGCCGCCCGGAACAGGCTGAGCGCCGTCGGCAGATATCAGGCGAACATAAAAAAAGCCGACAATTGGCTCACGGAGATCGAAGAGTCGGTAAGCGTGCTCAACGATATTGTGGGGGACGCGTACGAGCTGTCCGTCAGGGCGTCGAGCGACACGCTCAACGACAGCGACCTGAAGGCAATCGCCGAAGAGGTCGCCGCGCTGCGCGACGAGGTACTGACGACGGCCAACGCGACCTGCGGAGACAGCTATCTCTTTGCCGGCTATAACACCACGGGGACATCGGCGGGCGGGCTTCCGTATACGGTCGATTCAAACGGGGATATATATTATAATGGTATAAACATGAGCAACGAGGCCTCGACGGATTATATTGCCTCGGCTTCGTCAGCCTCCTCCAAGGCGCTTGCGGATTTGACGGCGGCTGACACCGTGGCCCAGGGACTCAGTCCGGCCAACTACAACGAGGTCATAAAAATGGTGGCTGAGGCGTTGGATTCGGCGGACGGTGTGGCCGGCACCCTGCAGACGGCGATCACGGCCGCCGGGAACATTGCCGGCTCGGCCGATATCGACGCGCCGACGGCCGCGGCCCTGACGACGGCCTCAGGCACGCTCCAGACCCGCGCCGACGACTTGTCGGACGCCATGCAGAACACGTTCAACGCCGTTTCGGTTGCCCGGTCGGCATCGGACGCCGCCGAAGAGGCTTATGCAGCCTTACAGGAGGCGATCACGTCCGGCGACAGCGCGGCCATTTCTCAGGCGCAGAGCGTTTACGACGACGCGGTGCTGGCTGCCGAGGACGCCGCGGCCGACGCGAAGACGGCATCCGCCGCGCTGCAGGCATCGGCGGCCAGTGCCGCCGATGCCATAGACGACGGCGACCCGGCGACGACGGCGGATGTCAAGTCCATCGTGGACGGCTCCACGGCGCTGGCCGCCGCGACCGCGGCTCTGGACGTCCAGAATGGGGACAAACTTTCCATCCAGGTCGGCTCGGGACAGACGATGGGCGTGACCGTCCCGGGCCCCGAGCTTCTGGGCAGGGGCGACGAGAATCTGTACGTCATCATGGACGGCTTTTATAAGGCTCTCACGAGCGGCGGGGACGCCACCGAAATAAACGGCTTCGTGGCGCGCCTTCAGGATGCGCAGGACAGGGCGCTGGCCCTGGAGGCGGGAATCGGCGCCAAGCTCAAACGGCTCGATACGCTCTCGGCCCGGTATCAGGCCAACGTCTTAAACTATACCCAGATGAAATCGGATGCCGAGGACGCGGATCTGGCCGAGGTGATAACCAATTATACAACCGCCCAGACGGTCTATAACGCGGCGCTCTCCGCGGGGTCGGAAATCATACAGACCTCCCTGAT
>CAYMLM010000336.1:0-2658 GCA_964391385.1 uncultured Papillibacter sp. | reverse complement strand
CCTTCCCGCAGGCCTTTCCTTATCCTCCCATCGGAGCGTCGTTTCCGATATCCGTATACTGAATGTTGGGCTGGTGAGGCTCAAGGTCGCGCCCCGTGACGTAGTATTTGTCGATGACGAGGCTTCCCAGCAGGAGGCCCGTCGTGCTGTCGTAGCTGAGCTCCACCGTGTCCAGGGACGTGGCGTCAGCCTGCCTGTAAATATAGTCTAAAACGTCCTTCATCTGGCCGTAGGTCATCGTGCCTTCCAGCGTGGCCGTGAGGCCGTATCCCGTCAGGGTGCGCGTCGCGGCGGGCGATATGTAATCCCCGGCGTCGTCGAGGGCCGTGATCTCCGAAATAAAGACGGGTTCCTCGAACGACAGGCCCGAAAAGCTCACGCCGAACGCGTTCTCCATGGCCGTGGCGAGCATGATGAAGTCCTCCGGCGTCTGGAGGGTGTAGTATTTGGAAAGCGCGCCGGCAATCTTCGCCTTGTCGGCCTCGATGCCCGTTTCAAAGTCCGTGCGCTGCGCGTCATAGCCCTGCAGCACGCCGAGCCTGTCCGAGAGACTGCGGCTCTCGGACGTCAGCTTGTCCGTCCTGTCGGTGAAATCCATATAGACCAGAAAATACGCGGCCAGGAATATGACGAGACCCAGCAGCATCAGCATGTATTTGACCGTACGCTTCTTCTTCATGACAAGCCCCCCAATCAGCCTTCGTCCGGAAGGTCGTCCGCCGGCACGCTGTCCGCGTTCTCCGCCGGCTGGGCCGCATCGGCCGCCGTGTCGGAGGCGTCTGCCGCCGGCCCAGCTGTTGACGTTATATATATACATTCGACTGAAAACACGACCGACTTGATGCCGGTGTCGTCCGTGGCTTCCGTCAGCTCCCCGACGATGATCTGCCCGATCGTCTGAAACGACCGCAGCTGCTGGATCGTCTTGGCCGCCGCCGTCTTGGACGTCACCGTGATGTTCATCGTCACGCCCTCCGGCGTGCAGCTGGCGGACAGGATGTTGACCTCGGCGGGCATTTTCTCCTCGAGCTCCCCGATAAACGCCAGAAGGCCGTCGTTCGGCGAAACCGTTGCGTCCTGCAGTATTGTTACGTCGTCCAGATACTTGTTGTAGGCCAGATAGGTGTTGTAGATATTTTCCGTATACGAAAGCTCCGTAACCTTTTTATCGAGGGTATTGTTTTCATCCAGCGCGTCCATGTAATTGAGGTAGGCGCTGGCGCACAGCCCGGAGGCGCCGAGCAGGCACACGACGAGGAGCGTCACCCCGAGGGATATGGACTCTTTCTTTTTCCGCGTTTCTTTTTTCTTTTTGGAATAGCGCTCGGGGATCAGGTCCACGGGGGCGACCGCGCTGCCCAGGCAGGATATGTACTGCGGCAGCTGGATGGCCAGGCCGCCCGGCGCCGAGACCTTCTCGAGCTTCGGCAGGACGGAGACCGCGAGGCCCGTCGCTTCGGCGATCGCGGACTTCAGACCGACGAGGGGGGCGCCGATACCGGTCAGAACGAGGCTTTCGATGGGCGTCTCCCAGTTGGAGGAGTTGAAATAGTCGGCGATGCGCGTGATATTTCCGACGAGGCGCGACAGGTTGTCGGACAGCTCGCTCATAGGGAAGGTCTGCCCGTACTCCGGCATGAAGTACTCGGAGCCGAGCTCCTTGATAGAGGCCAGATAATCGTCCGGCGATTTATCGGCGCCGCTCATGTAGCCCAGGACATAGTCGTCTATGCCGCTCGGAAAGAGCCTTTGCATGAGGAGCCTGTTCTTGCGGACCACCGTCGTGATGGAAAAGGCGGTGTCGATGTCCACGTACATCGTCACGCCGTCCGACGGCAGCGTCTCGAACAGCCGGTACTGGCTGTTGCCGATGTAGTCGAGCGCCTGAATCTGAAAGCCCAGGAGCTTTGCCAGCGTGAAATAGCCCTCGAGGATCGAGACGGGCGCGGCCATGACGAGGACCCTGCAGCCGGCGTCCTGTCCCGCCGCCTTCCGGTCTATGAGGGTATAGGCGATCTGGTAGTTTGACATGTCGACGGGAAAATAATCGGAGGCGTTGGCTTCGACGAGCGTTTTGAGCTTGGTGTCCCGGACGGGCGGGAGGATCACCTCTCGGGTCGCGATCCTCGAGGACGCGATCGTAAAGACGGCCTTCTTGTTTCTGAGCCCCGCCTTATGCAGGTTTTCCTTTATGACCGCCGCGACGGCGTCCAGATCGCTGATCTCCCCGTCTGTCACGGCGTCCGGGGGCGTCTGGAACACGGCGCAGCCGGAGACCTTCCGCGCGCCCGCGCCCATATTCGTCTCGCACACCTTAATCAGATTTTCGCCGATCTCGATACCCAGTACTTTCGTTGCCATCGCCTTCGTACCAACTCCTATCCGATCGGGCTTTAGAGCCCCGCCGTCTTATAAGAACGCTTCTTCAGGCAGTCGATGCCCCGCGTATACCTTGTCTATACTATCGACAGTCTGAAGAAGCCCTCTTGGCAATTGCTTTTAAAAAAGCGCGAGATACGCGTCAATCAAGGGGCCGCCCCAGAGGACGGCGGCAAAAACGCCGGCCGACAGGTACGGCCCCATGGCCAGCACCGGGCCTTCGCCCCTGACGGAGATCGGAAGAGCACACGTCTGAACTCCAGTCACCGCTCATTATCT
>CAYMLM010000335.1:0-2677 GCA_964391385.1 uncultured Papillibacter sp. | reverse complement strand
GATGGAATCTCGTGACTGGAGTTCAGACGTGTGCTCTTCCGATCTCGGAGGCGGAAAGACCGTGGGCATGCTCAACGGGTACCCGGCGCACGTCTCGCTTCAATGGGGCCGCCTCCATGCGGAGGCGGAAAGGGCAGAAGTTGATCCGCACCTGGGCGGCCGACGCCGAGCTTCAATGGGGCCGCCTCCATGCGGAGGCGGAAAGGACCAGCGCCACGTTCACGCCGGTCAAGGATGGGATGCTTCAATGGGGCCGCCTCCATGCGGAGGCGGAAAGGGAGGGGGAAAGTGATGGACTTCCATGACATGAGACTGCTTCAATGGGGCCGCCTCCATGCGGAGGCGGAAAGGAGCGCAATCGAGATGTTCGTGGACCGCCACGGCGGGACGCTTCAATGGGGCCGCCTCCATGCGGAGGCGGAAAGGTCCCGTCAGGGAGTCCAGGGCAGCCGCCGGCTAAAAGCTTCAATGGGGCCGCCTCCATGCGGAGGCGGAAAGCGTCGCGCACGCGTGCCCCACGCGTCAACCGATTTGATATGCTTCAATGGGGCCGCCTCCATGCGGAGGCGGAAAGTGCTGAAAGACTTGGTCGTGGTTGCCCGAGATCGCCAGGCTTCAATGGGGCCGCCTCCATGCGGAGGCGGAAAGGGATCGCCGGGGCGCCAGTTACAGCTCCGGCCGCCTCGCTTCAATGGGGCCGCCTCCATGCGGAGGCGGAAAGCCATGACCCGCATCGTACTGCCCTGGCCGCCGAGCGTGCTTCAATGGGGCCGCCTCCATGCGGAGGCGGAAAGCGCCGGCGCGCAGGCTCAGACGTACTCGGTCGCCGACAGCTTCAATGGGGCCGCCTCCATGCGGAGGCGGAAAGATTGATAGTGATGGATTCACCGCCAAGACGAATCTCCGCTTCAATGGGGCCGCCTCCATGCGGAGGCGGAAAGGCGTGCCGTGGTCGATCTTCACGACGACGGGTCGCAGGCTTCAATGGGGCCGCCTCCATGCGGAGGCGGAAAGCTCCGAAAAGATCACGACGTAGTCTGAGCCCTGCTTGCTTCAATGGGGCCGCCTCCATGCGGAGGCGGAAAGGTACGACGCGGACATGTTCACCGCGGACGACGTCGTGCTTCAATGGGGCCGCCTCCATGCGGAGGCGGAAAGCTGGTCCGGATCGCTCGCTCCCGGCGGGTACTTCCCGGCTTCAATGGGGCCGCCTCCATGCGGAGGCGGAAAGCGGTGTCGTCCCGGACGGTGAAAGCGACGCCGGTGGTGCTTCAATGGGGCCGCCTCCATGCGGAGGCGGAAAGCCGGGTGTTTGGCGACAAGCCGCTTGAGGGCCCGGATGCTTCAATGGGGCCGCCTCCATGCGGAGGCGGAAAGACCATCATTGCGGGCGCGGGCGCATGGTCCATAAGGCTTCAATGGGGCCGCCTCCATGCGGAGGCGGAAAGTACTTGCCGACCGAAGGCTCGACCTCGATGACATCACGCTTCAATGGGGCCGCCTCCATGCGGAGGCGGAAAGTTGACTGCCGTCTTCGAGACGCCGCGGTGACGAGCAGCTTCAATGGGGCCGCCTCCATGCGGAGGCGGAAAGGTTTGACGTTCGAGCGCATAGAGCGTCTCGGACTCGAGCTTCAATGGGGCCGCCTCCATGCGGAGGCGGAAAGCCCGAACACCTTGATGCCCCTCGCCGCGCTATCGCCGCGCTTCAATGGGGCCGCCTCCATGCGGAGGCGGAAAGGATCATGGTCGCGAGCTCGCGGGCGATCGATTCGGAGCTTCAATGGGGCCGCCTCCATGCGGAGGCGGAAAGTCATCCAGCGCGTTGCCTACCTGAATCAACCTCCCGACCTGCTTCAATGGGGCCGCCTCCATGCGGAGGCGGAAAGTGTGGGCTGGGAGCGGAATCCCAGGCAGATCACGCCGCTTCAATGGGGCCGCCTCCATGCGGAGGCGGAAAGGCGGGGGGCAGATGCTGATTATCGAGCGCGAGGGCACGCTTCAATGGGGCCGCCTCCATGCGGAGGCGGAAAGCCGGCGCACGTCTCGAACCAGGTCCCGAGCACCCTCGTGCTTCAATGGGGCCGCCTCCATGCGGAGGCGGAAAGCCCGTTCGGGCAACTGGCTGAAAGTATAGCACCTATTCGATGGATCGCGAGCACTTGTTTGTACGGCCGACCGAGAGAGCTCATATAGCCGCCTCCTCTTCTGTATCACATTGTGGGGTATGGTGCGAGCAGTGGCTGGGGTTCTCGCGCCACTCGACCGCTCGCGCGGCCGACGAAACCTAGACGACTCTCGCACCGCGCTCCATCGCGGTATACGGCCTACCAAGCGCCTTGACTTTCCCGTGATTACGGCCGGAGGCCGGACCGAGCGGAAAGAATAGCACTTGATCAGATTTGTTATTTACGACCTCCTCGAGCTCCGCTTCGAGTTGTGCCAACTCGCGCGCCGCCAATTCGCAACTGAACACCGACAACTGCAAATGGTCGCCGTAACCGCGTAGGATCTTGAAGACCTGGCGGAGCCGTCGGGCGCCAGAAATGTCGTAAGTCACGACGTAAAGCGTTCGCATGGCTACCTCGTTACGAACGACGGCAGGTCGGAGATTTCTCGAGTCAGTGTCACCGAACCCCCCAATGCGGCCACTGCGGAACACTTGAAAAGCGGCCACT
>CAYMLM010000334.1:0-2704 GCA_964391385.1 uncultured Papillibacter sp. | reverse complement strand
GTAAACAGGGCATGCCGGCAGCGCGCATGCCCTGTTTTTTCTTTATAACATTAAAAGCGCCGAAACATCAATATATCAATGAATCGCCACGAAGCGGCAATCGATGCCGTCCAGGCTGTCCAGCCCGAAATGGACCGATATGCCCATGTCTGCGTTCCGGTAGACATCCGCCTTATAGCCGGCGTCGCTTGTATACGAGCTTTGCCATACAAAGCCGTTTTGCTCCAGCAGGGCGATATATCCGTCGACGGCAACCGCGTCGGGGACCGTAATTTCGCTCGTTTTGTAAAAATACGTCTTGACGCCGGACGTCATGTCCAGCTCCGATTTATACGGCAGCGTCCCGACATAGATACCATAATCCGGGACCGGGTAATAGCCTTTGTAATAGGGCGTCGCGTCCGCGTTGGCAAAAACGATTGCGATCAGCGGGACGCAGTCGGCCCGGCTGAGAACCTTGGCGTCATTGATCGGCACGGCAAAATTGATCGTCTGGCCCTTCGTGGCCGTGAGACAGGACACGCCGACGACCTGACCCGATCTGTTGAGAATGGGGCCGCCGCCGCTTCCGACGGAAATGGGCGCCGAGAACTGGATATAGTCGGAACTGTTGATGTCCTGGTTCGTGTTTGAGACGATCCCGTCCGACAGGGTGTTGACAAGACCGTACGGACTGCCTATGGCATAGACGCGATCGCCGACGCGAAGCGTGTCGGAGTCGCCCAGCATCAGGTAATCGAAGCCGCTGCCGTCGATCTGGAGGATGGCGACATCGGTAACGGTGTCGTAGCCGCAGATGCCTTTGACGTCATACATCTTGCCGTCGGCGGTCATGATGACGGCCGAGGACGCGCCGTCTATCACATGGTAATTCGTGACGGCAAGCCCGTCGCGCGAGATGAAAAACCCGCTGCCGATACCCATCAGCGCGCCGTCCGAGTCATACCTCTCCAGATAAAAGACCGCGGAAGCGCACTTTTTAAAAATCTGCTCGCCGCTCAGCTCGGCAGTCAGGCTGAAGCGCTCCCTGAACGCCGTGTCGGCCGCGCGCGCGACGATCGCCGCCGCCTCCGCGCGGGTCAGGAGCGTGTCCGGGCAAAACGCGCCGAAAGCGCCGCTGCCGGTCAGGACGCCGGCCTCATACAACGTATAGACGGCCTTTCCGAAGCTGTCCGACAACAGGACGTCCGGCACCGCGCCGTCCGGTATGTCGTTGATCGCCGGATACGCTTCGGCCGGCAGCGCGTTTGCGATCAGCTCGGCAAACTGCGCCCGGTTTATGTAGGCGCCGTAATCGTCGCGCGGCGCGGTTAAAATGCCGTTTTGCAGCGCGTAGGTCACATAGGGCCGGTACCAGGGGGAACCGTCGGTAAAGTCGGCTTTCCCTGTGTCGTAAATACGGCTGAGACACGCGGCGATCTTGACCGCCTCGGCCGCCGTCAGATTGTCGTCCGGCGCGAACGTATTGCCGGTCTTGCCGCCGATGAGTCCGAATTCGTAATCGGCCTGCACGTACATGGAAAACCAATCGGAGATCTCAACGTCATCAAACTGGCCGCAGGTATATGTATGGGACGCTTTGAAGTTACTGAGGCCGCCGCCCGCCGCCTGCGCCGGGACAATCACCGCGGCTGTCACAATGAGAACAATCAGAACCGTTACGATGCGCTTTTTCATGAGACCTCCCGATCGTTGCCGATGGCTGTTATTCAAGCCGTTTGCGTTTTTTTGCCATAAACAATTATACGGCTTGTCCGCCGTTAAAACAAGAAAAATATCCAGGAATTTACCTCGCCGCCTAATGTGACGTCATTCGTCAAACCGTTCCCGCCGCTGGCGGCTGCAAAATCGCCGTTATGACGAAATGCGGCTTTTTCCGTCCCTCCGCACAGCTCACTGCATCACTTTCCCCAGCCGTTCGGCGGCGGCGGCCAGCCGGTCGGCAAAGCAGGACGCCTCGTCCGGCGTGGAATAGCGGGAGAAGCTCACGCGCAGCGCGCCGTCGATTACCGCGTTTTCGAGGCCCATCGCCTCGAGCACGTGGCTGCGCGCGCCTTTTTTACAGGCGGAGCTCTTGGAGACATATATGCCGTCGGCCTCCAGGCAGTTCATGAGCACCTCGCTCTTATAGCGCGGCAGCGAAATGCTCAGGATATACGGCGAGTCGCCCGGCGACAGGACCAGGACTCCGGGCAGCTTCTCGCTCAGGAGACGGATCGTCAGATCGCGCACGGCGCGCACGGTCTCGGCGTTTGCTTCCCTTTCCTCCCCCGCCAGCCGCACCGCCTCTCCGAAGCCGGCTATGGCGGGCACGGCCTCGGTGCCGGCGCGTTTTTCCTTCTCCTGCGCGCCGCCCACGAGCAGCGGCTTCAGGCGCACGCCTTTCCGGACATACAGCGCGCCGACGCCCTTCGGGCCGTGGAGCTTATGGGCGCTGACGCTCACGAGGTCCGCGCCGAGGGATTTGACGGTGAACGCAAGCTTCATGAAGCCCTGCACGGCGTCTGTGTGAAAAAGCGTTTTGAGACCGCGTCGCCGGAGCTCTCGCGTCATGTCCGCGATCGGATTGAGCGCCCCGGTCTCGTTGTTCACGAGCATGACGGACGCGAGCGCCGTATCCTCCCTGAGCGCTCCGGCAAACGACTCGGCCGTGATCCAGATCGGAAGAGCACACGTCTGAACTCCAGTCACCGCTCATTATCTC
>CAYMLM010000333.1:0-2746 GCA_964391385.1 uncultured Papillibacter sp. | reverse complement strand
GGCGAGCGGCAGCGTATCTAAAACGTCTCCGGCGTTATAGCTCACCTCAGGCCCGCCGAGGATGACGACGGCCTCGGGCAGCGCCGCTTTGATAATCGGCATCAGCTTCTTTATAAACGTGATGTTCCAGATATAACAGCTTAGGCCGATCGCATCCGGCGCTTTCGGGACGATCAGCCCGGCGGCGGCCTCAATGCTCATATTGACCGTCCCTTCGACGACCTCAGCCGCTATGTCCTCTCGGCCGAGCGCTTTGACGCCCTCGAGCAGATACCACGGCGCGAGCGCCGAGTGGACATAGCTGGAATGAAACATACAGATAACGGCGTTCATTTATTTCCGCCCGAGCCGCCGTTTTTTTTCATAGACAGGGAGATACGCTTCTTCTCCGGCTCGACGCCCAGCACGGTGACATTCACGACATCGCCGACCTTGACCACCTCCGAGGGGTGCTTGACGTACCGGTCGGAGAGCTCCGAGATGTGCACGAGCCCGTCCTGGTGTACGCCGATATCGACGAAGACGCCGAAGTCGATGACGTTGCGGACCGTGCCGGTGAGCGCCATACCGGCCTTCAGGTCCTTCAAGTCCAGGATGTCCGACCGCAGCATCGGCGGCGGCAGCTCGTCGCGGATATCGCGCCCCGGCTTCTGCAGCTCCCTGACGATGTCGCGCAGCGTCGGCACGCCGACGCCGCAGTCGGCGGCAACCTGCGCCTCGCCGGCCTCCCGCACGCGCTCCGCCAGCGCCGCCGCGCCGCCGTCCGACAGGCTCAGATTAAACATCTTGAGCAGCTTCTCGGCGGCGGCGTACGATTCGGGATGGACGGACGTGTTGTCCAGCGGATTCTTCGCGCCCTGTATGCGCAGGAAGCCCGCGCACTGCTCGAAGGCCTTCGGCCCAAGCTTTGAAACCTTCTTCAGCTCCGCGCGGCTTTGAAAGCGGCCGTTTTCTCCGCGGAAGGCCACGATGTTTTTCGCCACCGCCGAGCTGAGTCCCGAAATATACGTCAGCAGATAGACGGAGGCCGTATTCAGGTCCACGCCGACGCTGTTGACGCAGTCCTCCACGACGCCGCCGAGCGTCTCGTCGAGGCGCGCGGGCGGCATGTCGTGCTGATACTGCCCGACGCCGATGGCTTTCGGGTCGATCTTGACGAGCTCGGCCAGCGGGTCTAAAAGCCGGCGCGCGATGGACACGGCGCTCCTCTGCGTCACGTCGAAATCCGGGAACTCCTCCGCGGCCAGCTTTGAAGCCGAGTAGACCGACGCGCCGGCCTCATTGACAATCATATAGCCGACCGGCCTGTCGAGCTCCGAGATGAGACCGGCCACAAAAATTTCCGATTCCTTCGACGCCGTGCCATTGCCGATGGCAATCGCCCCGACGCCGTGCTTTTCGATGAGCCGCTTCAGCTCGCGTTTGGCATCCTCCGTCCTGCTCTGCGGCGGCGTTGGATATACGACGGTTGTGTCCAGCACCTGCCCGGTCTCGCCGACGACGGCGATTTTGCAGCCGGTCCTATAGGCGGGGTCGAGTCCCATGATGACCTTGCCCCGGACAGGCGGCTGCAGGAGCAGCGGCTTTAGATTGAGCGCGAACATACGGATTGCCTGCTCGGCAGCCCGGTCCGTGAGCTCGGCGCGCACCTCCCGCTCGACGGACGGCGCGATCAGCCGCTTCCACGCGTCGGCGGCGGCGCTTCTGACGAGCCCGGTCGTGACCGAGCCGGCGCGGACAAAACGGTCATACAGGATTTTCAGCGCCGGCTCGTCGTCCAGCTCGATTTTGACCTTGAGGATATCCTCTTTTTCGCCCCGGTTGAGCGCCAGTATGCGGTGGCTCGGGATTTTCGCGACGGGCTCCGAATAGTCGTAATACATCTCATAGACGGATTTCTCCCCGACGGCCGCCTTCGAGACGAGGCGGCCGATCCCCGCCGTCAGCGCGCGCAGCCGTTTGCGGCATACGGCGTCGTCGGCGATATCCTCGGCGATTATGTCGCAGGCGCCGGCGAGCGCGTCCTCCCAGGACGCCACGCCCTTCTCCGCGTCGACAAACGGCCGGGCGAGCGCCTCCGGGCTGCCGTGCCGGAGCTCCTGAGCCAGCAGGACCGCCGCCAGCGGCTCGAGGCCTTTCTCCCGCGCGATGGTCGCACGCGTCCGCCGTTTCGGGCGGTAGGGCCGATAAATGTCCTCGATCTCGGCGAGGGTGGACGCGCCGTCCAGCGCGTTCGACACTTCCTCCGTCAATTTTTCCTGTGCCGCGATGCTCTCGCGGACCTCCTCCCGGCGCTTGTCCAGGTTCCGGAGGTAAGTCAGACGGTCGCTGAGCTCGCGCAGCACCTGGTCGTCGCACGAGCCGGTCATCTCCTTGCGGTAGCGGGCAATGAACGGGATGGTGCAGCCTTCGTCGATGAGAGCGACGATGTTTTTGATATGCTCGTGTTTGAGCTTAAATTCCTGAGAGAGCAGCGTGATGATTTCCATATTGAACCTCGCTTGTATAATGTAACCCGATTATAGCATATCTTTCCGAAAATCGGTGTAAAAAAGGAGAGCCTCGTTGAAGGCTCTCCTCAGTCTGTCAAAAAAGTCTTTCGTCTCTCGTCCAACGTCCAATCGCCGTGCGATTAAATTTTCGCCGGCGATTGAAATCGCCTGCGATGGCGAGTTGTCTGGTCTCGGCGGCGGAAATTGTTTAATAACAATGTTTTGAGGGATTCATTTCTTAAAAGCATTACTAG
>CAYMLM010000332.1:0-2751 GCA_964391385.1 uncultured Papillibacter sp. | reverse complement strand
CGACCAGCTCGACGAACCGGACCCACTCGAGGTCCTCCGCGCCGACGCGTCCGACGCGGTCGTTCGTGATGAGCTTGAGCGTCTGGAGGCCGGGGCTGCCGACGGGGACGAGCATGCGGCCGCCCGGCGCGAGCTGGGTAAGGAGCGCGTCCGGCAGCTTCCCGGCGGCGGCCGTGACGATGATCCGGTCGAACGGCGCGCGCTCCGGCCAGCCGGCGCTGCCGTCGCCGGTCAGAAACTCGACGTTTGCATAGCCGAGCGCTGTCAGCCGGGCCCGCGCTTTTTCCGTAAAGTCGGCAAACCGCTCGACCGTGCAGACGTGACCGGAAAACTCGGCCAGAAACGCCGTCTGATAGCCGGAGCCCGTCCCGATCTCGAGCACCCGGCTGTCTTCTTCCGGCGAGAGCAGGCGCGTCATCTCGGCCACCAGCGTGGGCTGCGAGATGGTCTGTCCGTTTCCGATGGGCAAAGGCCGGTCGTCGGACGCGAAGGATTGCTGGTCTCCGTCGAGGAAAAAGGAACGGTCCAGCCGCTTGAAAAACGATGCCAGCGCCGTCTCGTCCATTTTATGACCTCCCCGCCCTCTCGTTTGTTTTTTATTATATCATGTTTCAAATGCCTTATGATACCGGATTTTGGATACGAAGCGCTGAAAATTGTCCCGGCTTTATTTGCCCCGGCGCCGGTTTTGTGATATATTTCGGTTGGTGCGGCCTGCCCGGGCCGCGCAGCGTTAGCTTTTGAAAGGGGCCGATTTTTATGGATGTATTTGAAGCGATCGACAGGCGGGAGAGCATCCGCTCTTTTTTGGACAAGCAGATTGCGGACAAGGAACTGGAGGCGATCCTCCACGCGGCGGAGCGCGGGCCGCGCATCGGCGGCCTTGACATCCTCGTCCTGCAGGACGCCGAAAAGATCCGCCTCATATCGGATACCGCCAAGCGCGAGATGATCGGCGGCGGCGGCTGGAACAGGTCGCGCGCGATGACGCCGGGCTACCATCCGCTCTACGGCGCGCCGACCGTCATCATGATCTGCGGCAGGAAGGACAATCCGTTCGACCAGGTCACGACGGGCATCGCCGTCGGCATGATGATCCTAGCCGCGACGGCGCTGGGGCTCGGCAGCGTGACGGTTTCCTCCGTCCGGCATGCCTTTGACGGCCCGGAGGGGCGCGCGCTCAAAAGCCTGATCGGCCTGACGCGCGGCGAGGACGTGATCCTGTCGCTGGCCGTCGGCTATACGGACGACCCGAAGGCGCACGAAATGAAAGGCGCGTCGCGAAACAACGTGCGCTACGTGCGATAGCGTTAACCATAACCTGATAAATGCAAAACCCGTCTCTAACGAGTCGGGTTTTGTGCTTGTCGTAAAGTAAAATTACTTTGCGAGCTCCTCAGGGCGAGAACCATTTCCGTCGAAAACTGGCTTTTCGACGGCTTATCCGCCGCAGAAGCAGACGCGATGGAGCCCGAGGATCTCGGCCGCGCCGGCGATGGTGATGCCGAAGAACAAGACGGGCTTGCCGAGGCCGATGAAATTCACGACGGACCCGTTTGTGAGCGTGCTGCCCGTGCATAGGACGAGCTCCGCCCAGTCGCGCACGACCGATCTGTAATCGTCGACGCCGTGCTCAACCCGTATGCCGTACCGCACCTGGCCGATGTTGTCGGGATTGAGGTCCAGCACGCGCAGCTCGAAGACGGACGAGAGCTTTTCCAGCAGCGCCGGCTGATAGCCGACCAGCGCGATTTTCGGCTTGCCGAAGTTTTCTTCGACGTACGCCGCGAAATCACCGGCGCAGCGCTCCGGCTCGTCGTTTTTGCAGTGCAGCGTCCCTTCCGCGAGGCCCAGGCGCCGCATGACGGCGTTGAGCGCGGCGATGAAAAGGCTGCGCGCGTGCGCGTCGCTTTCTATATCCAGCTCCAAAATGTCCTCGAGCGTCCCCGAAAAGATGGCCGGCGAATCGGTGAAGACCTGTCCGGACGCGCCCTCGTACTCGGCCTGGAGCATGACCTCCTTTCCCGTCAGGATCGGAAAGTCCCGCCGCTTCGTCCGGCCGATGGCCTCCTCGGGCGTCAGCGACTTAGCGTGGATATCGATCCGCGAGGCCGAAAGGCCCCGCTCCCGGATGATCGCCATAAAACCGTCCCTGAGCCTGTCATAGAAGTTTTCCGGCGTTAAATCAGAGGTAGGCATAAAAATCTCCTTTCTCCATCCTTGAGATGTCGTCCGAGCCGAATAGGTGCGGCATGGTGTTATCTTTTATTATGCCGATCCGGTCGGCGAAAAACAAGGCCTCCTCGATGTCGTGCGTCACATGCAGCACCGTGGGGGAAAACTGCTTGTGCACCTGTCTGATCGTGTTTTTGACGCTCTGCTTCGTCATGTAGTCGAGCGAGCTCATCGGCTCGTCGAGCAGCAGGAGCCTCGGGGATAAAACGAGGGACCGGCCGATCGCCGTCCGCTGCTTCTCGCCCCCGCTGAGTGTGCCGGGATAATTTTTCGCGACGTGCCCCAGGGCCAGTATTTCCATCATCTCACGCGCCCTGGCCAGCCGTTCCTTTTTCGCGCAGCTCTTGTATTTGAGCCCGAAGGCGATATTCTGCTCCACGCTCAGATGCGGGAAGAGCTCGTAATTCTGATAGACGAAGCCGATGTTCCGCCGCTCGGGCAGCACGGCGGACACATCCTGCCCGTCGAGCTCGATCCGGCCGCCGCCGAGCCGGTACCGTCCGGCAATCGTTTCCA
>CAYMLM010000331.1:0-2764 GCA_964391385.1 uncultured Papillibacter sp. | reverse complement strand
ATATGCATCGCGGTAAGCGGCATTTGCATCGCATTAAGCGGCTTGACGTTTTGCCGGCATAATGCGACTGTAAAAAGAAGATCGATAATATTGATAAAATGCGGCAATAATGATACGATACTGTTTAGGGAAAATATTGCCGCATCGGCGGGAAAAGGGAAGTGCGCTATGAGCAGGGGTTATAAAAAGCTGAAGAGAAGCATCAAGCTGATCCGTGATAAGACGGATTTCACGCCGCGCGTCGCGCTCGTTTTGGGCTCGGGGCTTGGCGATTACGCCGAGGGGATTAAAATTGAAGCGACCGTGGACTACAAGGACATCGAGGAATTCCCTGTGAGCACCGTACCCGGACACCGCGGCCGCTTCGTGTTCGGGTATGTCGGGGATGTGCCCGTCGTCGTCATGCAGGGGCGCGTCCACTATTACGAGGGTTACCCCGTCTCCGACGTCGTTATGCCGATCCGGCTCATGAGCATGCTGGGCGCGGGGAGCCTGTTTCTGACGAATGCCTCCGGCGCGATCAACACGTCGTTTTCCGCGGGCGATTTCATGCTCATCCGAGATCACATCCTTTACGGCGTGCCGTCGCCGCTCATCGGGAAAAACATCGACGAGCTCGGCACGCGTTTTCCGGACATGAGCGAGGTCTACTGCGCCGGCTACCGGGAAATCATCCGGCAGACGGCCGCGTCGCTCGGTATTCCGCTCAGGGAGGGCGTCTACATCCAGACGGGCGGCCCCAATTTCGAGACGCCCGCGGAGATCCGCGCCTACGGCGTGCTCGGCGCGGACGTCGTCGGCATGAGCACCGCGTGCGAGGCCGTCGCCGCCGTGCACCTTGGCATGAAGGTCTGCGGAATCTCCTGCGTGTCGAACATGGCGGCCGGCATCTCCAAAACGCCGCTGACGCACGAGGAGGTCCAGGAGACGGCGAACCGCGTCGCGCCGGACTTCAAGCGGCTCGTCACGGAGTCCGTCCTCCGCATCGGCTCGGTATAATCGTTCGTATAAACACGGCGGGAGCTATGCTCCCGCCGCTTGCTGTTTTTGGCGCGTCTTATGCGCCGCCTGCCGCCGAATCGGACGGCAGGCTCTTTTTTGCTTTTCCGCAGATGCGCAGGAGCGCGACGACGCCGGCGGCGGCCGTTCCCGCGTATATGAGAGGATAGACGAGCTTTGTCACGATGTCCGGGTAGGGGAGACCTCTCAGAGGCAGTATCGCCAGGCGCATGGCGGAAAACCAGACGCCGTATAGAAGAAAAGACGTGCCGGGCGGAGCCTTGCCTCTGAGATAAAACCACAGCGCGGGCGCAAGGCCCAAAAGCGCCGGCGCCAGTTCAAAAAGCTGCGTGGGATAAACGGCGATTTTCGGTTTGCCGAACAGCTCAAACACCCCGGAAAGAAGCCCCTCGTCGGGCAGCCTTGACGGAAAGACCACGCCTAAGACGGAATTTGTCGGGATACCGCCGCAGCAGCCGTTCAAATAACAGCCGACGCGGGCCAGCGCAAACGCGGCGCCGAACGGCGGCGTCAGCGCGTCCAGCACCGGCCCGGCTTTGAAGCGGCTGAGACGCAGCCACACAGCAAGCGCCGCGAGCGCCCCGGCGATGCCGCCATAGACGGATAACCCCTTGAGCCTGAGCGTCCAAAGGCGCAGGCTCCCGCCGTAGGCGCCGGGATTGACGACCCTGTTAAAAAGCCGCGCCACGACGAGAAAGCTCGCGGCCATGACACCGAGCAGGACGAGCGACCGGCGGACCGGCACGCCGGCCCTGCGGAGCAGGGGAAGCGCGAGCGCGGCGGCAGCCGCCGCGCCCAGCACCGTGAACACCGCGTAGGACTTCAGGACGAGGTCCGCACCGAAAAGCGACAGGCTGATTTCAGGGTGCATATCAGGGGCTTTGGAGCGGCTTTGTGCCGGTTATCTGAACCTTCATCCACAGATTTTCCGGCGCCAGCGTCAGGGTCAGCACCCCGTCGATAACGACATCTCTGTTTTTTCCGTACGAGGCGGCAATGCTGCCCTCTATCGAATAGGATTGTGACAAGCTTAAGATCAGCTTGCCCTTCTCATAGGTAAACGGTATCGGGCTGTCGTCCATACTGCTCGAATCCTCCGACACTATTCTGAGTGTCCCGGTGTTTTCCCCGGTTTTTTCGATGATGATTTGCATGGGCGTGGATTGCCCCACCATTCTTTCGAGCGCGCCTATGACGTCGAGGTTAATGTCGCAGCCGAGTTCCTCCTCAACCTCCAGATTTTCCTGCGCCGCGCCGGGATTGGCCAGCTGCGCTCTGAGGGAGTCGGATATAAAGACCTCGGTGTAGGTTGCCATGCCGTCGTCGTATGTGCCGACGAGCTCGTCCAAAGTGGGGAAAGGTTCAATCTCAACAGACAGCTCGAAGTCCTGCGCGCTGTCGGAAAGATTCGTGACGAGCGCCAGGAACACGTACTTGCTGCCGGTCGCCTTTTTGAAATCGTTGAGCGTGATGCCGCTGCCGGTATCAGACACGGTCTGGACCTTGCTTCCGAGGATCGCGAAGGCGCGCAGGTCCCCGCCGCCGCCGACCTTGATGATCGGGTCCGTGCCGTCGGGAAGCTTATTCAGGTTGTCCGCGTCGATGGTGACCGCCGCGAGCTGCGCGCCGTACGCGGCGACGCTGAGCGTCGTTTTCCCGAGCAGGACCGGCTCGCCGGCCTCCTGCAGCTGGGCGATCTCGTCCGACTCCGGCATCACGAGCGGCAGCGCCGTCCCAATTCCGA
>CAYMLM010000330.1:0-2776 GCA_964391385.1 uncultured Papillibacter sp. | reverse complement strand
GAGCTGCGGCGTCAGGGGCTGTCCAGGACGGACGACTGGTTTCTGACCACGCAGGCCGAGGAGCTTCGGGCCGGTATTAAGGATGATTTTCTGCGCGCTTTGCCCGCGCAGTATGAATGAGAGGGATCCCTATGAGCAAAAAGATACTGGTCATCGGCGGCAGCGCGTTTACCGGCCGCGTGTTTTCCATACAGATGTCCAAAAACAGCGATTATGAGCTGCACGTCGTCAACCGGGGGCAGTTCCCGCTCCATCTTGAGACCGTGAAGGAATACAAGTCCGACCGGCACTCCCCCATCATGATCAAGCACCTGCTGCCGAAGATCGAATTTGACGCGATGGTCGACTTCTGCGCGTACGCGCCGGGCGACGCCAGCTCCCTGCTCGAGATGCTCAAGGGGCGCGTCAAACAGTACATTCTCTTTTCGACGGCCAGCGTCTACGAGCCGCGCGACCACGCGCTGAAGGCGGAAACCGATCCCGTCGTCACGAGCTCGGAGGGCGACCGGACCTCCGACTATATCTACAACAAGGTCCTGCTCGAGCAGGAGGCCGTGTCGACCTGCGCGCATCTGGGCATCCCGTGCACGATCCTGCGGCCGACCTTCATTTACGGTCCGTTCAACTACGCGCAGAGGGAGTCCTACTTTGTCGAGCTGATCGCGCGCGGCCACGTCGTGCCCGTCCCGGCGGACGCCACGGCGCGCTTCAACATGGTCTATGTCTTTGACATCGCCCGCGCCCTCGAGCTCATGATCGGCGACGAACGGGCGTTCAACGAGGTCTTCAACCTCTCCGCGCCGGACGAAATCACCTACTCCGTGCTGCTCGAGGCGTTCGCGAAATTCAACGGCGGTCCGTTCATGACGCGCTCCGTCACCGTAGAGGAGATCCTCACGGAAAACATCCCGCTTCCCTTCCCGCTGACGGAAGACGAGCTGTTCTCGGGCAAAAAGCTCTCCGACACGTTCGAATTTGAATACACCCCCTTTATGGAGGGGATGGCAAAAACATATAAAATCTTTTATTCCCTGTTCACGACATAAGCGCTTTTGTCACGCGACGACTCGTCAGGCAACGCCGTCCGCCGGCTGTTGCCTTTTTTTCAAATAATTTCATTGTCCTGCAAGGATCCGCCTCTTTGAATCGTAATCTTATATGAAGGGGAACAACAATGGCCGACGGCATACAGGAAAAACGCGACCGGGTCGCGCGTGCGATCGAGACATACGCGGACACGGTTCGACGGATTTGTTTTTTGTATCTGAAGAGTTCCCACGACGTTGAAGATATCTTCCAGGAAGTATTTCTGCAGCTGCTGAAGCATGAGGAGGCTTTTACCGGCCCGGCGCACGAGCGGGCGTGGCTGATTAAAGTCGCCGTCAACAAGTGCAAAGACCTGCACAAAAGCTTCTTCCGCAGTCGGGTTATATCCCTCGACGAGCTCGACCTGGCTTATGAGGACGAAGCTCAAAGCGACCTGATCCGCGAGCTCCTGGCGCTTCCCCAGAAGTACAGGGACGTGCTGTACCTGCACTACTATGAGGGGTACACGGCGCCGGAAATTTCAAAAATCATCGGCTGCCGGGAAAACACCGTCTACTCCTGGCTTCACCGGGCGCGGCAGGCGCTTAAGGAAAGGCTTGAAGGTTGAACATGGAAGAAATATTCAAAAAAGCGTTCGGCCGCGTCACGGCCGACGAGGGCTTAAAGAGGGCTGCTCTCGAAGCCGTCCTTCGGCGGGACGGACAGACCGCGTCCGCCACACCGTCTTCCGCGCGCCCGGTTGGGACGCTGCGCATCAGACGGCTTGTCACGGCCGCCTGCGCCGCCGTACTGCTGTGCGTTCTGTCCATCGGAGCCTACGCGGTGTACAAAACGCCGACGTCCTATGTCAGCATCGACATCAATCCCGGCGTGGAGCTCGGCGTCAATCCCTTCGGAAGGATCGTTTCGGTCACGGCCTATAATGAGGACGGCGAAACGGTCCTCGACGGCCTGCCGCTGTTGAGCCTCAGCGTCGCCGAGGCCGTCAGGCTGGTCGTCTGCTCGGCCTGCGACCGCGGTTTCATAAGAGCCGACGGCTCCACCTGCATTGCCATCACGGCGGAAACGAACAGCGCCGCGGCCGCCGACACGCTCAACCGGCAGGCGCAGTCCGGCGCCGAAGACGCGGTGGACGAAAACGGGAGCGATGCCGCCTTCATCATAGGATATGTCGGCCTCAACCATCGAAACGACGCCATCGCGCTCGGCATAACGCCCGGCAAACTGCGTCTGCTCGAGATGCTCGCAGAGCTGGATCCGGACATCGATATAGACGCTTATCTCGATACCTCGGTATCGGATATCCAGGCGCTTATTGCGCAGCTGAAAATAGAGCAGAATCAGACACAATACATAGAGGAAGGAAACGAGCAGGACTATGCGGAAAATCAGCAGCAGAACGAAGAACAAAACGGAAATCAGGGGCAAAACGGGGAAAACGCGCAGGGCGACGGACATGCCCATGGAAACGGTCCTCAAGCGCAGGCATCTTCGCCGCCTTCTGCGCCGCCGCACGGCGAGAACCCGGGTGCTCAGGACGGGCCTGTAAACGACGGAAACGGCAGCCCGCCGGAATACAACGGCAATTCCGGCGGCAACGGCAATTCCGGCAATAACGGCAATTCCGGCGGCAACGGCAATTCCGGCGGCAACGGCAATTCCGGCAGCAACGGAAACTCCGGCAGCAATGGCAATTCCGGCGATAACGGCAATTCCGGCAGCAACGGAA
>CAYMLM010000329.1:0-2792 GCA_964391385.1 uncultured Papillibacter sp. | reverse complement strand
AGGACATTGCTCAGCTCGACGACATGGACCATCCGTTCAACCGTCGAGGTTTCGCAGGCCTCGAGCGTTTTCTCCTCTCCGCCGAGCCGGCCGAAATAGGCCAGCACGCGGCTTCGCTCCGTTTCCGTCAGCTCGAGCTGATTGAGATTTTCAAGCGGCAGCATATTGTCTCGGTCCATTTCCCTCCGCCTTTCTTATCTGATTTTAATGTGCACGTCCCGGAGCTGAAGCTCGGTGACCTCGGACGGCGCGCCCATTAAGAGGTCCTGCGCGTTGCCGTTTAAGGGGAAGGCGATGACGTCGCGGATGGTTTCCTCGCCGGCCAGGAGCATCACGATCCGGTCGATGCCGGGCGCCATGCCGGCGTGCGGCGGCGCGCCGTACTGGAACGCCGCGTAGAGCGCGCCGAACTTGGCCTCGAGCACCTGCTCGGTATAGCCGGCGATGGCAAACGCCTTTTTCATGATCTCGGGGTTGTGGTTGCGCACCGCGCCCGAGGAGAGCTCCACGCCGTTGCAGACGACATCGTACTGGTGCGCGAGAATCTCGAGCGGGTCCTTCGTCTCGAGCGCGCCGAGACCGCCCTGCGGCATCGAAAACGGGTTGTGCGTGAATTCGACGGCGTTCGTGTCGGGGTTGCGCTCGTACATCGGGTAGTCCACGATGAAGCAGAACTCGAACGCGTCCGTGTCGATAAGCTCGAGCGTCTCGCCGAGCCACGCGCGGATCTGGCCGGCGAGCCTGTCGACGGCGTCCGCCGCGTCGCAGATGAAAAACAGCGTCTGATCCTCGCCGATCCCGCAGGTCTTTATGAGATACTGCTTTTGCTCGTCGCTCAAAAACTTGTCGATGGGCCCTTTGAACGTATCGCCGGAGCGCGTCAGGTACCCGAGGCCCTTCATGCCGATGGAGGTCGCGAATTTGAGCGAGGCGTCGAAAAAGCTGCGCGGGCGGCCTGAGCAGTCGGCCACGACGCCGCGCACGGGTTTGCCCTTGAAGAGCGGGAAGTCCACGCCGGCGAAAAAGTCCGTCAGGTCGCAGATGACGAGCGGGTTGCGCAGGTCGGGCTTGTCGGTGCCGTATTTGAGCATGGACTCGGCGTAGGTGATGCGCCGGAAGGGGACGGGGGAGACGCGCTTGTCGGAAAAGGCCTCGAACGTATCGTACAGGACCGATTCGGCGACACTCAGCACGTCCTCCTGCTCGGCAAACGCCATCTCAAAGTCCAGCTGATAGAACTCGCCCGGCGAGCGGTCGCCCCGGGCGTCCTCATCCCGGAAGCAGGGCGCGACCTGAAAATACCTGTCGAAGCCCGATACCATCAGGAGCTGCTTAAACTGCTGGGGCGCCTGGGGCAGCGCGTAGAACTTCCCCTTGTGCTTGCGGCTGGGGACGAGGTAGTCCCGCGCGCCCTCGGGCGAAGACGCCGTCAGAATCGGCGTTTGGATCTCGAGGAAGCCGAGCGCCTCCATACGCGCGCGCAGGAAGCGGATCACGTGTGAGCGCAGCACGATGTTTTTGTGGATGGCCGGATTTCTCAGGTCGAGGAAGCGGTATTTGAGGCGCACCTCCTCGCGCGTGGCCGTCGATTCGCGGATCTCGAACGGCAGGACGTTTTTGCAGGGGCCGAGGACGGCGATCGTGTCCGCGCGCAGCTCGACGAGTCCCGTGTCGAGCTTGGGGTTGATATTCTCCTCGTCGCGCGCCTCGACGACGCCCGAAACGGCGACGGCCGTCTCGCGGTGGATGCCCTCGAGGAGCGAGTCGTCGTTGAAGACGACCTGCGTCACGCCGTACTCGTCGCGAAGGTCCAAAAACTTGACGCCGCCGTGGTCCCGGATCGTGTCGACCCAGCCGGCGAGCCGGGCGCTTATGCCGATGTTCTCCGTGCGAAGCTCGCCGCAGGTGTGTGTTCTGTACATTTGTCTTCCTCCCAGTCTCTCTTGTTTAAACAGCAATGAATGGCGTGCGGTGCGCCGTCGCTTCCGGACGCCTATGCAAAAGGCGTGAAAACGGCGCATAAATGCAAAAGCCCCGGAAATCATCGTCAGATAATTTCCGGGACGAGCTCTTTTAAAGCCCGCGGTGCCACCCGCATTGACGCGGCGAATGCCGCGACCACTTTCATATGAAGTTCCGGTTTTGCCGCGCATACGTGTCCAGTACGCGCAACGCGCGCGTGAAACGCGCGTTTTGGAGCGTTCCCCGGCTTACTACTCGCCCGGTCCGCGCTTGCAGCCGATGACGCGGATTCTCTGTCGGACTTTCCGAAAAAGCGGAGTCTCCAATTTATGTGATTATATGCTACCATGAGCCGGTTGTCAACCGTTTTTATTGATACGGCGCCGTCTTGCCGCCGATTTCCTATCCTTGGCGAAAACGCGCCGGAATATGCGCGAACGATTGTTGCATTTTTTTCCCGAAACGATTATGATGAAGTTATTCTATGACCGGAGGTTCCGAGATGGCGTTTTACAAACAGCCCTGCATCCACTGCGGTCAGCTGATCGACGCGGACTCGCGCTTTTGTACGAAGTGCGGCAGCCGCACGCCGTTCGGCTACAGCTGCCCGGCGTGCCTGCGCGAGGTCCAAAAGGGCGACGCGGTCTGCCCCGGCTGCGGCCGTCCGCTGTACATAGCCTGTCCGCACTGCGGCGCGCGCACGTTTGTCCAGGATGCGTGCGAGGCCTGCGGCAAGACGCTGATGGTGCAGTGCGAAAACAAAAGGTGCCTGCAGTTTCAGTTCTAGATCGGAAGAGCACACGTCTGAACTCCAGTCACCGCTCATTATC
>CAYMLM010000328.1:0-2813 GCA_964391385.1 uncultured Papillibacter sp. | reverse complement strand
ACACGACGCTCTTCCGATCTATCCGCGCCGTCGGGAACGGCGGCATGGGCAATGTGGGCTACTGCGCCACAAAAGGCGCCGTCGAGATGCTTACGAAAGCATACGCCTCCGATCTGCGGCCGAATATCCAGGTCAACGCGATCGGCCCCACCATTACATACACGCCGATGATGGTCGGCCTGCTGCCCGACGACGAAACCGCGCGCAACAACATCGCCGCCGCCATGCCCGCGCAGCGCATCGGCTACCCGGGCGACTGCAAGGGCCCCGCGATCTTCCTGGCGTCCGCCGCCTCCGACTTTGTGACCGGCTCGACGATTTATCCGGACGGCGGACTGACGGCCGTCGGCTGATCTTAAGCGAACGGGAAAGGAACTTACGGAATATGAAGGCTGAAGATATCAAAAAAATTGCCATGTACGGCGCGGGGACGATCGGCGGCGGTTTCGCGGCCTATTTCGCGCTCAAGGGCTTGGACGTCAACGTCTTTGTCCGCAGCGACGCTTCCGCAGAGCGCGCAAAAAGAGCGATCCAGGGGCCCATCGATTCATTCGTCAAATATGGGATCGTCGGGGACGGCAAAAATATCTGGGAAAGAATTTTCATCACAACAAATCCTGCCGAAGCTTTCCGGGATGTTTACTTCATTCAGGAAAACGGCGCGGAGGATGTCGAGCAAAAACGCGACATGATTGCCGCCATGGAGAAATTTGCGCCGGCAGACGCCATTATTGCCTCGTCCTCCTCCGGCATGTCCGTCACGCTCATGGCGGAAGGCGCGCGGCATCCCGAGCGCATTCTCGTCGCGCATCCCTTCAATCCCGCTTACCTGCTGCCCCTTATCGAAATCTGCGGCGGCGAGAAGACCTCTCCCGAGGTCATCGAGACTGCCCGCAGATTCTACAGGATGCACGACAAGGCCCCGGTCGTCATGAACAAGGAGAAGAAGGGATTCATCGCCAACCGCCTCATGCACGCCCTGTGGCGCGAGGAAATCGCACTGGTCTGCGAGGGCGTATGCTCCATGGCCGACGCCGACGACGCCTGGACTTTCGGTCCCGGCCTGCGGCTGGCGGCCTTCGGCCCCGCCATGAACTATGAGCTGGGCGGCGGCGAGCTGGGCCTGCGCGGCTGCGCCATCAAATTCGGCCCCATGACAAACGCTGTTTTTGCGGACATAACCGACATAAAGAAGGTCCCGGACGAATGGGCAGACCTCTCCGGCGACGAGATAGGACCGCTCATGGAAAAGCTGCCCGACGTCATCGGCCACACCAAACCGGCCATCGCGGACTTCCGGGACAACCTCATCATCGAGCTTTTGAAGCTTCACAAAAAGATGTGACTTCAGAAACCAAAAGCTACTGAGTAATAAAGGAGAACAGGATATGGCTAAAACAATCATTACCGCCGCCATGACCGGCGCCGTCACGCCCGCCGGGTACAATATTCCCGAAAAGCCCGAAGACATCGCCGCGCAGGTCTACGAATGCTGGAAGCTCGGCGCCTCCGTCTGCCATCTGCATATGCGCGACGACGAGGGCGCGGGCGTCATGGACCCCGTCAAGTTCTATCAGACCATCAAGGCTATCCGCTCCTATAAAGACTGTGACATCATCATCAACTGCACGTCCTCCGGCGACAACCGCGTTTCCGACGACAGTCCGTACGGCAACGCCTGCCGCATGATCCATCACAGGATCGTCCCCGGCATCGAGATGGGCACCTTCGACGCGGGGTCCTTCAATTGGGGCGTTCCCGGCGGCGTGTTTCACAACAGCCCCAATATGCTCATGGCCCTGGGAAAGCTCTATCAGGAGAGGGGCATCAAGCCCGAATTTGAGATTTTCGACTTCGGCATGCTCCGCGCGACCGCCGCCTACTTAAAGCAGGGCTACGTCGTCCCGCCGCTGCACTTCCAGTTCTGCCTGGGCGTCATGGGCGGCATGGACGCGACGACCAGGTGCCTGGCCGTTCTGCTCGACGAGCTGCACGATTTACAGGCCGCCGGCAAGCTGCCGGGAAACTGCACCTGGAGCGCGTTCGGCACCGGCAAGGGCCATCTGCCGGTCTTGTTCTCGGCCATCGCCAATGACGGCCACATTCGTGTCGGCATGGAGGATAACATCGTTTACGGCACCGATAAGGACGGCAAGAAGATCATGGCCACCAACATGATGCTGGTTGAGCGCGCCGCCAACGCGGTCAGAGCCTTCGGCAACGAGGTCGCGACCCCTGCCGAGGCCCGCGAGCTGCTCAGCATTCCCCCGCTGGATCACGAGGCCGTCTGCAAAGCGCTTGACGGTATAACCCTTGAGGACATTGAGGCCGAGAAGGAAAAACTCAAGGAGCTCGGGACCACTTATACCGTCACAAAGGGTATGGGCGGGAAATAACCGACATAGCGGACATGGGTATGCCGGACACGCTTCGGCCGGCATGCTCGAATGTAAACAGGATATACGAGAGCTCATGACATATAAAAGAGCGGATCGGCGCCCCGTCTGAAATGCGGGGGCGCCGATCCGCTTTGCGGTCAAACACACGCAATCGAACATGTGGCTGTCGGTTTATCTGTGTCGTCAGGGAACGACGGGAGACTCCGGCTTCTCATGGAAGACCTGGTAAGCGAACATATAGTAGCGCGGTTCGATAACCCATGCGGTGACGGGCGCTTCCGTAACGATTTTCCGTGCGAGATACTTGACGAATTTAGCCAGCGAGCTTGAAAGCGGACGCCCTGAATTCATACTGTTCTCCCTGAATTTATTCAAATATATAGGAATATCACACGACTGAACTCCAGTCACCGC
>CAYMLM010000327.1:0-2833 GCA_964391385.1 uncultured Papillibacter sp. | reverse complement strand
CGAAGGCACATCATTTGTCCGCAGGACAAACATCTTTTCAGAAAGGGGCGGTCGGACATGCCAAAGAAAATACCGATACGGCAGTGCCTCGGCTGCCGCGAAATGAAACCCAAAAAAGAGCTGATCCGGGCGGTCCGCGCGCCGGACGGCAGCGTCAGTCTCGATTTCAAGGGCAAAAGCCCCGGGCGCGGCGCCTACGTGTGCCAAAACACCGAATGCCTGAAAAAAGCAATCCGGTCAAAAGCGCTCGAACGGGCTCTGACGACGGCCATCCCCGAGGAGGTCTACGACGCGCTTCGCGCGCAGATGGAGGGCGGCCATGGATAACAGACTCTTGGGTCTGGCGAAAAAGGCCGGCCTGCTGGAAATCGGCGGGGAATCCGTCGGACACGCGGCCCGGCTCAGAAAAGCCAGGGTGATCCTGTCGGCCGGGGACGCCTCCGACAACTCAAAACGGCAGGCCGCCGCCTATGCCGACCGGTACGGCCTGATACACCTCGTGCTGCCGTCGACGAAGGAAGAGCTGGGCGCCGTCGTGGGGAGAGGGTCGCCCGGGATGATGGCGATACTGGACGCAGGTCTGGCCGCCAAATACGCCAGGGCTCTGGCAGAGACGGACCCCGCCGCATACGGCGCGGCGGCGGAGCAGCTTGAGGCCAAGGCCGAACGGATACGCCGGCGGAGGAAGGAATCGGCACGGCAGGGGTCAAACAAACGAACCGGCAGAGGGAGGACAAACAATGAGTACAATGTTTAAATACAGGGTCCATGAGGTCGCGAAGGACTTTAAGGTCCCGACGAAAACGATCTCACAAATAATGACCGACTATGCCCAGGCGCCAAAAAACCACATGCAGGTTTTGACGCCGGAGGAGCTCGATCTGATTTTTGAGTACATGACGCAGCACAACCAGATCGGGAGCATCGAAGAGATCTACGCGGTCGAATCCCCCTCCGCCCAGCCGGCTGCCGACAAAGCGCCCGAGGGCAAAAAAGAGGCGCCCGGGAAGACCGCCGAGAAAGCCGGCCAGAAAGCGCCGGCCCCCGAGCGGGCGGCGCAGGCTGAAAAAGCCGGCGCACCCGCTGCAAGGCCGGCAAACCCGCCGGCCGCAAGAAAGCCCGACAAGCCCTTTGTGCCGCGTCAGGAGCGGCAAAAGCGCGTGATCGACACGTCGGGCGCGACCATCAATATCGCCAAATACGACGAGCGCCTGGACAATCTCGTGCCGGATCGCGCCGAGCGCATCAAGTCCGGCAAGGAGAAATTCTCGAAAAAGACCCAGGGGCGGGGCCCGACGATGGCTTCCGGCGCCAAGCGCCGCCAGGAGGAGCGCGACAAGCTGCAGCGCCTCCAGTTTGAGATCGCGAAGAAAGCGCCGGTCAAGGTGTCCATCCCGAATGAGATCAGCGTCGGAGAGCTGGCCTCGCGGATGAAAAAAACCGGCGCGGAAGTCGTCAAAAAGCTCATCCGGCTCGGCGTCATGGCCTCCGTGTCCGACACCATCGACTACGATACGGCGGCGCTCGTCGCCATCGAGTTCGGCTGCAAGGTCGAGCACGAGGTCGTCATAACGATTGAGGAGCGCCTGATCAACGACCGGGAAGACAGCAAGGAGGAGCTCGTGTCCAGGGCGCCCGTCGTTGTCGTCATGGGCCACGTCGACCACGGAAAGACGTCGCTTTTGGATAAGATCCGGGAAGCCAACGTCGCCGCCGGGGAAGCCGGTGGGATCACACAGCATATCGGCGCCTACCGCGTCAATATTAACGGCAGCCCCATAACCTTCCTCGATACGCCGGGCCACGAGGCGTTCACGGCCATGCGCGCGCGCGGCGCCATGGTCACCGATATCGCCATTCTGATCGTCGCCGCCGACGACGGCATCATGCCGCAGACGGTGGAGTCTATAAACCACGCCAAAGCCGCGGAGATCCCCATCATCGTGGCCATCAACAAAATGGATGTCCCCGGCGCCAACCCCGACAAGATCAAACAGCAGCTCACCGAGTACAACCTCGTCAGCGAGGAATGGGGCGGCGACACGATCGTCTGCCCGATCTCGGCCAAGACGGGCATGGGCATCGATCACCTCCTGGAGATGATCGTGCTGACGGCCGAAATGGGCGACCTGAAAGCCAATCCCAACCGCGCTGCGCGCGGCACGGTCATCGAAGCGCGCCTGGACAAGGGACGCGGGCCGATCATGACCGTGCTCGTCCAGAACGGCACGCTCCGCTTAAACGACATCATCATCGCCGGCACGGCCGTCGGCCACGTGCGCGTCATGACGGACGACCGCGGCGAGCGCGTCACGGAGGCCGGCCCGTCGGTGCCCGTTGAGATCTCGGGCATGTCCGAGGTTCCGGACGCGGGCGATACGTTCAACGCCGTCGACGACGAGCGCATGGCCAGGGAGCTCGTCGAGCAGCGCAAGACGGAAAAGAAAAACGCGGGCGCGACAACGGTCAAGGTGTCGCTGGAGGACCTGTTCTCCAGAATTCAGCAGGGCGAGCTCAAGGACCTCAACATCATCGTCAAGGCCGACGTCCAGGGCTCGTCCGAGGCGATCAAGGCCTCGCTTGAAAAGCTCACGAACGACGAGGTCCGCGTGCGCGTCATCCATTCCGGCGTCGGCGCCGTCAGCGAATCGGACGTCATGCTCGCCTCGACGAGCGGGGCGATCATCGTCGGCTTCAACGTGCGGCCGGACAACGCCGCGCGCGAC
Organism: uncultured Papillibacter sp.; assembly: GCA_964391385.1. Taxonomy (GTDB): domain Bacteria; phylum Bacillota; class Clostridia; order Oscillospirales; family Oscillospiraceae; genus Sporobacter. The sequence continues at coordinate 107 of CAYMLM010000327.1, read as the reverse complement.
AACGCCGCCAGGAACAACGTCGATATCCGGCTGTACCGGGTCATATACGAGTGCATCGACGAGATAGAAGCCGCGATGAAGGGCATGCTCGCCCCGAAGTACAAGGA
>CAYMLM010000326.1:0-2858 GCA_964391385.1 uncultured Papillibacter sp. | reverse complement strand
AAACAGATCACTGAGGCCTTGCTGCTGCACGAGCGCATGACGCCGCGAGAGGCCTGGTCCCGCGCGCTGGAGCTTTTGAAGCTGGTGGAGGTGCCCGACGCGGAAAGCCGCCTGCACTCCTACCCGCACCAGCTGTCAGGCGGTCTGCGGCAAAGGGTTATGATCGCCATGGCGCTGGCCTGCCGGCCGAAGATCCTGCTGGCCGACGAGCCGACAACGGCGCTGGACGTGACGATCCAGGCGCAGATCCTGGATCTGCTCAAGCGCCTGCAGGCGGAAACGGGCATGAGTATCGTCATGATCACGCACGACCTGGGCGTGGTGGCGGACATCGTGGACAACGTGGCGGTCTTCTACGCCGGCGGCATCGTGGAGAAAGCGGATAAATATTCGATCTTCAAAAACCCAATGCACCCGTATACGATCGGCCTTCTGGGCTGCATCCCGACGCTCGGGACAAAAAGCGCCCGGCTGCCCGTCATCGAGGGTAATATCCCCGACCCCGCCCATCTGCCGGAGGGCTGCGCGTTCTGTACGCGGTGCGCTTTTGCCACGGAGCTCTGCCGCGCGCAGAAACCCCCGGCCGTTGAGCACCGCCCCGGCCATATCTGCGCGTGCCACTACGCCGGCCGGCTGAACAGTTAATAAAATATTAGGAGGATATATATGATCTGCAATTTCCCGCATCTTTTCAGTCCCCTGAGGTTCGGGCCGCTCGTCAGCAAAAACCGCATATTCTCGGCTCCAATGGCGGGCGCTTCGGGCGCCGACGGGCACCTGACCGCCGAGGGCATACTCAATTACGAAGAGCTTGCGCGAGGCGGCGTCGGCCTCGTCTGCCTGGGTGAATCACTCGTCCACAGAAAAACCGGCAACAACCACGGTCACGTTCTTCGTCTGGACGACCCGGGCGCCCTGCCCGGCCTGCGTAAATGTACCGACGGCATCCATCGCCAGGGCGCGCTGGCCTCTATTGAGCTCATCCATCCCGGCCGCCGCGCCGACCCGATATACAGCGAAGACGGGAAGGTCTATGGCCCCAGCGGCGGCATGGGGCATTACGGCGACGGCGAGCATTATGTTACCGAGATGGACGAGGAACTGATCGAAACCATCGTCGAAGCCTTCGGCGACGCGGCTGAAATGGCTATGCTGGGCGGATTCGACATGGTTACGGTCCAAGCCGCGCACGGCTGGCTGTTCAGCCAGTTTTTATCTCCGAACACCAACTGGCGTACCGACCGTTTCGGCGGCTCCATCGAGAACCGCGCCCGCTTTCACATTATGGTCGCTGAAAATATCCGCAAGAAATGCGGCGACGGCCTGGCCATCGATTTCCGCCTGAGCGGCAGCGACTTCATGGACAACAGCGCGACGCAGGCGGACGTCATTGAGGTCGCCAAAATGCTCGACGGCAAGGTGGACATGCTTCACATCTCCGCGGCCACCTTTGACGACAAGCGCGCGAGCATCCGCATGTTCCCCTGCATGTTTTATGACCGCGGCTGCAACGCCTTCCTTGCCGAGGAAATCAAAAAGCATGTCAGCGTACCGGTTGTTACCGTCGGCGCTTTCGGCGATCCGGTACAGATGGAACAGATGATCGCCGAGGGCAGAGTGGACGCCATCGCGCTCGGCCGCCAGCTTCTGGCGGACTTCATGATGCCGGAAAAGGCCCGCACGGGCCGCGAGGACGACATCATGCTGTGCACCCGCTGTAACGAGTGCATGAGCCTGAACTTCGTCCCCTACGTGAAGTACGCGATGGGCCACGCGCACTGCGCCGTCAACCCCTGGATGAGCCTGCCCGAAAAAACATATAACCGGATTGTCCGAAAGGGCCATCAGAAGGTCCTTGTCGTGGGGGCCGGCCCCGCCGGAATGGAAGCCGCCATCGGCGCCGCCGAGTGCGGACATGACGTGCTTCTGGCCGAGAAATCCGACAGCTTCGGCGGCATGCTGAAAACCGCGTGGCATCCCGAATTCAAGAAAGACATCAAGCGCTTTGTCGAGGTGCTGGCCCGCCGCATTATGAAATTTAAGAACATCAAGGTCGAATTCGATACCGTCGTTACGCCCGAATACGTCAGGGCGTTCGCTCCGGATGCCGTCATTATTGCCATCGGCGCCAAACCTGTTGTTCTCGATATTCCCGGAGCCGATCAAGAAAAGGTCGTCCTTTCAACCGAAATACATGAAAAAGGACTGGGACAGAAGGTCGTGTTCGTCGGGGGCGGCATGGTTGGCTGCGAGGAGGGCCTCAACGCCGCCAAGTACGAGGGCCGGGACGTCACCATCGTCGAGATGACCGACACCATCGCCCGCGGCGCGCCGTACGTCCACTACATATCCATCCTCAGCGAGTTTGAAAAGCTGGATAACCTGCACGTCCGCAAGCAGACGACATGCGTGGCCATTAATGATAAAGGCGCCGTCGTCCGCGGTCCCGACGGGAAGGAAGAGCTCATTGAGGCCGACACCGTCGTTATGGCCGTAGGTATGCGGCCCCTTGCCGACGAGGCCTGGAGCCTGTACGGCATCGGCGGCCAGTCCGCCATCGTGGGCGACTGCAAGAAACCCGCCCGCATGAACGAGGCGGTCTTGGACGGTTACTTCGCCGGCTTCAATCTCCAGAAGCTCGACGAGTAGGCGGGCGCCGGCAAAGGCGTCGTTCCTGGCCGGCAGCCGGTAAAAACGGAAAAACAGATAAGCCGATACCCCCGGAGCTCTCCGGCGGTATCGGCTTGCCATTATTTATTCTAAGCTTTTTTCAGGGTCCGCATCGCGTTGACAATGGCCAGCACCATGACGCCGACGTCGGCGAAAACGGCCAGCCACATGTTGGCGGTCCCCATCGC
>CAYMLM010000325.1:0-2885 GCA_964391385.1 uncultured Papillibacter sp. | reverse complement strand
GCGAATTCCAGACATCCTGGTTCATGACCATGATATAGGTACCAAAGTAGTACGGGTCCTTGACGACGCACTCTGTCACCTCGTAAAGCTTGACGCTGTTGCCGGCATGCGCGAGACCGTAGAAGCCCTCGACAACGCCGGTTCTCAGGCCTTCATAGACTTCGGAGAAGACCATGACGGTCGGCGTGGCCCCGTACGCCTTGATGATCGGCGCCTGGGAGTCGCCCGAGCGGATCTGGTGTCCGGCCAGGTCTTCAAACTTTTCAACGGGGAAGGTTGTCATGATGCAGCCGTTGCCCTGACCGAGTGCGAACAGAAGCTTGAGGTCGGAGATTTCTTCGGGTTGAACCTGATTGAACCAATCGTTGACCGTGTAGGACGCGGCCTTGCCGTTGGCGAAGTTTACGCCGGGGTACTCGAGCAGGAAGCTCTCGGGGAGGTTGCCGGAGCCGTATGCGACCGGGAAGAACGCGACGTCCGCCAGGCCGTTTCTGACGGCGTCAAGCTCCTCGGGAGCGGGGCAGAGCGTGCCGCCGGGATACGCGGTAAAGTCGACTGTGCCTTCGGTGGCTTCCTTGATCCTTTCGAGGTATGTGACGCAGTCCTTTGTGGTGTTGTCAAAGTCGGGCAGATACATGGCGAACGTGAGGTTCACCTTCGTCGCGTCGGAAAAATCCCACGCTTCTGCCGGAGCGTCCGTAGGCGCGTCCGACGGTTCGGCCGAAGCCGGGTCTGACGATTCGGGAGCTGCCGATTCCGGAGCCGCCGAGCTCGGAGCGGCGGTTTCTTCGGGTTTCTCCTTGCTGCATCCGGCAAAGAGCGTGAATACAAGGACGAGTGCCAGTACAACATATAGAAGCTTCTTCATCTTATTATTTCCCCTTTTCATTTTAGGTTTTATATAATTACGCCTTCTGAGCACAAGGCATAACTATACCTTTTTTGTTACACCGGTTTGCTGGGCGGCCCGCGCCTTCCGGCTCGCCGTGACCGCTGCCGTCCGCGTTTGAATGCGTTCGCCCCGCAAAGCAAATCATACGCGTCGTGATAAATTAGTGTAAGCGATTACTCCGCGCCACTTTTATACTACACTTTTTCAAAAAATAAGTCAATCAATTGTTACATTCACAACGACGAATTAACCGGTGCATTTTTATCGATTTTATACTATAGTTTATGGATTAGTCGTGTCTATATTGGATATTTAAATAAACGTTTGGCGCCGTCCGTCACGCTGCCGCGCTTTCGCTTTCTGACCGCTTGTAACTGTTTCAGCAACTTGGTGTAATATTTGTAACGGCGCACAAAGCCGTCCGCGCGCCGAACGCCTGCGGCATACGGCGCGGGCCGCAGTCCTCATCTTCTTGTAACAGGCTCCCGCCCGCTGGCTCCCGCCCGCCGGAATCCGGCGCGGGCGCGCCCTTTGCTTACCTCAGGCACTCGAACAGCTCGTCGAGAGTCTCGAGCGTTTCGAACGTTTCCACCAGCTCGATGATGCGCTCGGCCTTCGCGCTGCCGATCGTGTTGGCGGCGTTGGCGCGGAATTTCTCGACGACCTCTTCCTTCGTGGCCGGGTACTCGGGGTCCCCCTTCGGGTACTCCACCTCGCCGATGTACGTCGAGCCGTCCTCCATCGTCACCGTCACGCGCGCCGGGTATTTCGCCGGGTAGACCGCCTCGAACTCCGGATTGATCTCCCACGTGATCAGGTCGCACAGGCGGCTGATCTCCGGGTCCCTGATCGCTTCCTCGGTAAACGACTCGGGCAGCACGCGCCCCTTGACGAGCCCGCACGCGATCTCGTAGAAGATCGAGAACTGCGCGTTCACCACGTTCACCGGATGGCGCTTGATGTCGACAGGCCGGGCCAGCTTCGTGTCCGTGAACTTGTTGCACTCGGCGTGGATCGATTTGATCTTCGAGATGTCGCACCCCTGGTTCTTGATGTCGATGGCGCAGTCGCAGAAGTTGTTCGTAAAGCGGCAGCAGGCGTGCAGCTTGATGCTGTTGTCCGCCATCTCCCACTTCTTCCCGAAGTCGCGGATCAGCTTGCTCGCGTCAAAGTCGCCCTCGGGGTTCGGATTCTCCGGCGTGCCCTTGAACGAGAAGCACACCAGGAAGCCCTCCTTGCCCTCAAACACCGTCGGAGGCGCGAAATAGCCCATCTTCCCCAGGTTCGCAGCGAGCACGCCGTCCATCGCGGCCCGTCCCGGGTGAAACCGCTTCGTCCAGCTGCCGTTGAAGTTGAATTCGCCCAGTCCCGCCGAGCAGCTGCCCGCCACGCCCAGGGCGTTCACCGTCTGCGCCACGTCGAGACCCATGATCTTCGCCGCCCCCGCCGCAGAACCGAAGACGCCGCACGTCCCCGTCAGGTGCCAGCCCGCGTAATACGACGTCCCGTTGAACGCCTCTCCCGCGCGGATTGTGAAATCCGAGCCGATGATGTATGCCAGCAGCGCTTCTTTCCCGCTCTTGCCGTATTTCTCCGCCAGGGCCAGCACCGCCGGCAGCACCGCAACGGAGCTGTGCTGCGTGCCCTCCCGGTGATCGTCGTCGTAATCCTGGCTGTGGCCCGTCGTCCCGTTTACGAGCGCCGCCAGCATCGGGTTCGTCTTCCTGTTCGTCCCGATGACCGTGCACTCGCCGTCGCCCTCTATATCCAGAGCCGCCGCCCTGACCGTCTTCCCGGATTCAATCTGGCTGCCCGACAGGATGCATCCCAAACAGTCCAGTAGAAAAATCTTCGCGTTTTCAACCGTTCTCCCGTCTATGTCCTCGAACTTGAGATTGACGCTGATTTCCGCCATCTGCTCGGCTATCGGCTTCCCGCTCGTATACGCCTGCGTTTGTTTACTCATCTTGTTTGCCAGCCTCCAAATTGTATT
>CAYMLM010000324.1:0-2892 GCA_964391385.1 uncultured Papillibacter sp. | reverse complement strand
GTGACTGGAGTTCAGACGTGTGCTCTTCCGATCTCATCGTTGCCGACGGGCTCCAGCCACCTCCATGAGAGCGGCCGGGCAGGCCTGCAAATTGAATTGCTGCTCTCGTTCCGCGGTGTTGCTCCGGATAGAGTTTACAGCGGCGGACTGTCTCCAGCCGTCGAGTGAGCTCTTACCTCACTTTTCCACCCTTACCAAAGGACCGCTTAAGCGACCTGAAGGTCGCTTGCGGTCCTTGGTCAGTTCGTAAACGAACTGACGGTAGACCAAGCGGTACCTTGGCGGTATATCTCTGTTGCACTTGTCCTGAAGTTGCCTTCGGCGGGCGTTACCCGTTATCCTTGCCCTTCGGAGCCCGGACTTTCCTCACGGGAAGCCTTTCGGCTTTCCCCCGCGGCTGCCCGGCTTACTCGCAACAAAACATTCTACTGCATAAAGGCCGGTTTGTCAAACCGTTTCGGCTGGTAAGTTCTGTTTGAAAAACAGATGCTGCCATTATATAATATCGGGCGTAAAAAGCGTCTTTTGACGTATACAGGGCAGAATACTTAACGCGTCGTCTTTTAAAAACGCGCACGAGGTGAGGACTTGAAACTGGCCGAATACATCCGCTCGATCCGCCGCAAAAAGATCGCCGTCCTGGGCATCGGCGTGAGCAACACGCCGCTCATCGACCTGCTTGCCGACGGCGGCTGCGCCGTCACCGCCTGCGACCGCTCCGAACGCGCGCGCCTCGGCGGACTGGCGGACCGCCTCGAAGCGCGCGGCGTTGCGCTGCGTCTGGGAGAGGACTACCTGCAGGGTCTCGACGCCGAACTCATCTTCCGCACGCCCGGCCTCCGCCCGGACCTGCCGGAGATCGCGGCCGCCGTTCGAAACGGCGCGGTCCTGACCTCGGAGATGGAGGCCTTTTTCGACGTCTGCCCGTGCCGGATGATCGGCGTGACCGGCAGCGACGGCAAGACGACGACGACGTCGATCCTCGCGGAGCTGCTGCGCGAGGCGCGACACACGGTCCACGTGGGCGGCAACATCGGCACGCCGCTTTTAAGCCGGGCCGACAACATGTCGCCGGACGACTTCGCCGTTTTGGAGCTGTCGTCGTTCCAGCTCATGACGATGAAAAAAAGCCCGTCCGTGGCCGTCGTGACGAACCTCACGCCCAACCACCTGGACATGCATACGGACATGGACGAGTACGTCGAGGCCAAGCGGAACATCCTCCGGCACCAGCCGCCGTCCGGCACGGCCGTCTTGAACCGGGACAACGACATCACGCGCGGCTTTGCCGCCGACGCCCGGGGCGAGGTCTTGTTCTTCAGCCTGAAGGACCGGGTGGAAAACGGCGTTTACCTCAACGGCGGCACGATCTATACGGCCTCCGGCGGCAGCGCCGAGCCGCTTGTGGACGCGTCGCGGATCCTCCTGCCGGGCGTGCACAACATTGAAAACTACATGGCGGCGCTCGCCGCCGTGCGCGGGCTCGCGGACCGGGACGCCTGCGTCAGGGTCGCCGGGACGTTCCGGGGCGTCGCGCACCGCATCGAGCTCGTGCGGACGCTGCGCGGCGTGCGCTACTACAACGACTCGATCGCCTCGAGCCCCACGCGCACGATTGCCGGCCTGCGCTCGTTTGGGCAAAAGGTCATCCTCATCGCCGGGGGCAAGGACAAGGGCGTCCCGTTCGACGCGCTCGGGCCGGAGATCATCGAACACGTCAAAACGCTCGTTGTGACGGGCCTCACGGCGGCCAGGCTCCGGGATGCCGTCCGATGCGCGCCAGGCTACGCCGGCAGCCCTGAGATCCTCGAAAGGGAGGACTTCGCCGACGCCGTGCTCGCCGCGCACGCGGCCGCCGAAAGCGGAGACATCGTCCTGCTGTCGCCGGCCTGCACGTCGTTCGACCGGTTTAAAAATTTCGAGGAGCGCGGGAATACTTTTAAAGAGATCGTAAACCGATTGGAGTAAGACTATGACCATTGTGGAAAATATCCTGAAGCTCAGCGCGGCGTCCGGCCCGTCGGGCTTCGAGCGGGAGGTCGGGGCGCTGGCCGCCGGGATGCTCGCGCCGTATATGGACGACGTGCGGACCGACGTGCTGGGAAACGTCATCGGCCTCCGGCGCTGCGGAAAGGAAAACGCCGGAAGGCTGATGTTCGACACGCATCTCGACGAGATCGGCTTCGTCGTCACGGGCCACGAGGAGGGCTTTCTGCGCTTTGCCGCGCTCGGCGGCGTGGACGCGCGGATGCTGCCCGCCGCCGAGCTGAAGCTTTTGACCGACCCGCCCGTGTTCGGCGTCGTGGCCGCCCTGCCGCCGCATATCCAGAAAGCGGACGAGACGGACAAGGCCATCAAAATCGAGGACCTGTTCCTCGACGTCGGCCTCAGCCAGGACGCGGCGCTCAAGGCGATCCCCGTCGGCACGCCCGCCGTCTATAACGCGGCCGCGCGGAGCTTCGGCGCGCAGCTTGTTACCGGCAAGGCGCTCGACGACCGCTCGTGCTTTGCCTGCGTTTTACGCGCGCTCGAGCTGCTGAAGGATGAAAAACTGGACGTCGACCTGTACGTTCTGGCCTCCGTCCAGGAGGAGGTCGGCACGCGCGGGGCCAAAACGGGCGCGTTTGCCGTCGGGCCGGACTGGTGCGTCGTCGTCGACGTGGACCACGCCAAAACGCCCGACCACACGCGCTACGACGCCAGGGAGACCGGCGGCGGCGTCGTCATCACAAAGGGACCCAACACGAACCGGGACCTGACGGACCGGGCCGTCCGGCTTGCCGGGCAAAACGGCGTCAAACACCAGCTCGGCGTGGACGCCGGCGACTGCGGCACGAACGCCCGCGTGATCCAGGTGGCCGGGCCGGGCGTTGCCACGGCGCTTTTCGGCCT
>CAYMLM010000323.1:0-2894 GCA_964391385.1 uncultured Papillibacter sp. | reverse complement strand
GGAGCATCCGCTCCCCGCAATTTTTTTTGTTTGGGATCAGTTCTCGTACTCCGTTTTACTGCCGTCCCTGTTTTTCCAGGGGGAATCGTGCGTGCTGTCCAGGTCGAAGACCATAAAGCCGAACGGCCGGTCCACCCAGCGCGTCGTCTGGGGCAGGTGGGAAAATCCCTTCGGCATCACATAAGCCGTCGGCTTGGAGCAGGCGTAGCGCTCGTCTTCCTCGCCTAACGCCGTTTCACATTCAGCGCCGAGATTGAACGGGTCGTCGGCGTCCAGGCTGACGTAAACCAGCACCTCCTCCGTGGGATGGCTGTGGGATTCGCCCGCCTTATGCCAGATGCCGGGGTCCGTATAGTGGCCGAACAGCGTGTTCAGCTCAAAATCCTGCAGGAGGGCGCCGAACATCCAGATGATGTTTTCGGCGTTCCCCGGACCCTTGTCACCCTTGTTGCGGGGATGCGATACGCCGCGGGCATCCAGATTGCTTTTGACGACGTGCGCCGTGTCCTCCGGATTGCCGTATTTGTCCATGATCCGAAGGCCCGTCGCCGGGTCGACATACCATTTGAAAACGCGGCAGTATTCGCGGTACTTGTCGCTGCCGGGCACGGGCTTTCCAAGGCCGGACGCGGGGATGCGCTCGGCGCTGTAGACAGGGTCGAGCGCGAAAGCATAATGGATAAACGGACGCCTGACGCTTTTCACTTTCACCGGCCCGTGCGGGGTGCCCTTCGGTATGCACACGATCTGCGTCTGATCGAAGGTGTATGTTTCCCGTTCCGCTCCGATTTCGACGGAAACCTCCGCGCCCAGGTCCAGCATGTCCGCGACGTTTGTGGAGGCAAAGACAAGAATCTCGTCGTACGGGTGGACGAGCATGCCCTCCACGGGATGAAACGCGCAGGGCTGTTTGATATATGTCAGGCAGAAACTGCCGCTGAAGCCTGCCAGGTCGTTTTTGCCCTCCATCCAAAACAGCGGAAAAGGATACAGTCCCTCCGGGCCGTCTGTCCAGATGAGCGGCCGCTCCAGATGCTGATGGATACGTGAATTTGCCATGATAAACCTCCCAGTCTCATAATTACAGCTTCGTCGTCAACGTACTGATAAAAGTATACAGAACCGGTTATGGACTGTCCATTGAAAGACGCGCCGGCGCTTATAGAAAAAGCCTGGGGATTCATAATCAATTGTTATTGCAGCCAATAAAGTGAAGGGGGATTAGCAGCTTTTTGTTGTCAGCCACTCGGCGCCGTATTTGTTGCACTCGTCAATGACGATTTCATTGACGCCGGGGTTGATGCACAGGACGCTGGCGATGCACGGCAGGAACGCGCCGCCCGGGGCATACGTATCGATCGCCCTGCGCACTTCGGCGCGAATGGCGTGTTCCGTCGCGTCGGCCCGATCTATGACCGTCTGGTCAATGCCGCCCAGCAGAAGGAGCCTGCCCTGCGTGTTTTTCTTTATGAGGGGAATATCGTTTGTCGGCACGACGCCCTGCCACATGTCGATCCCCATATCGACCATATCGCGCTCCAGCCCCTGACAGTAGCAGTCGGCGTGGTGCTGCACCAGAACGCCGCGGCTCTTGATGTAGCCGTAAAGTCGGCTGTAATGGGGTTTGAGCAGGTCTCTGAAAACCTTGGGTGAGAAGAAAAGGCCGGTGAGGGAGCCCCAGTCGTCATGAGAGTGGATGATGTCGGGCCTCAGCTTATCGATCACGAGGCCGACAGCCTTGATTTTCCAGTCGGTCAGCGCGCCGAAAAGCTCATAGATGGCTTCCGGCTCTTCCTGCATGGCGCAGAGCACGTCCTCAAACGGCATGAGCGCGTGGGCGCGCTCAAACGGCCCGTAGAAGCTCGGGATCATGACAAGCGTGGTTTCCCTGTCGACGGCGGACAGCATCCCGAAAGCAGCAGACCAGTCGAGATTGTCCACATCCGGGAACTTCACAGTGTCGCGCCAGCGGGTGACGTCCTTGATGACCTTGTTTTCCCGCGTCACCATGGGTATGGCGCCCGGGTCCGTTGGCAGGTGCCGCCAGGTGGCGCCCCACAGGTCAACATAGGACGCGCCTGAAAAGGAGGCGTCCAGCATAGTAATCGGATCCCAGACGACGGGGAAACCGTTTTGAGCAAACCCGTTGAACGCGTAACCCATCCACCGGGGTGACGGATCGTTTTTCAGGGCGGAGAGAAATTGATCTTTCGGATTCATATGTATAACCTTTCATCGGCTGGCTCACTCGGGATTTGAACAAAATTTGCACAGGCGACCGCGGAAAAAGCGGTTTAGACGTTCTCAGGCGCAGGAAAGCACAGACCGGCGCCTGAGTATGAAACGGTCGTTTACGCGAAGATCAGGCCAAGCGGATAGATCAGGGCACAGACCAGGCAGGTGACGACCAGCATGACGAGACCCCAGCGGAACGTGTGCTTGCCGCCGCCGAACGGATCGGCGTAGCAGATGCCGATGGGCACGAATGCGGGCGGGATGCAGTAGGCAAAATTGCTGCCGGCGGCCACCGCCACGGCCGTGATAAACGGGTTGAAGCCCATCTGCAGGGACAGCGGAACGCCGACGGTGATCAGCACGATGCCGACCGGGACGTTGTTTGCGAAGTTTGTGAGAATAGCCGAAATGATCGCAACGACCCAGACAAAAACGAACGGGCTCATGCCCTGGACAAGCGGGGATAAAAACGACATTGTCCATGCGGGGATGCCCGTGGGTTCTTCACCCATGGCCGAAGCGATCAGCATGATGCCGGCAAGGAAGAAAACAACGGTCCAGCTCATTTTCCTTGCGGCCGAGGGGATATCAAGCAGCGGGCGGCCTTCGATGCGGATAACGGCCATGATCACAAGACAGACGAGCAGAGGGGTGAGCAT
>CAYMLM010000322.1:552-2898 GCA_964391385.1 uncultured Papillibacter sp. | reverse complement strand
GGCCGCCGCCGACAATAACTGTTTTTTTGCCGAGACAGGCTTCCCGGCCATAAATGGATTTCCCGGGAAAGACCTTTTCGGGATGCTCGGCAAGTCCCTTGACGGGCGGCGCGGCCGGTTCCGCTCCGACAGCGCAAATGACGGCGTCATAACAGCCGCCGGTGACAGTCTCCGCATCCGCGCAGGTGTTGAATATCACCTCTATGTTCGGATGCGACAGGATGCGCGAGATCATCCTGTCCCTAAACAGCTTGACATCGGCCTTAAAGCCCACGTGATCGGCAAAACGGAGCGCGCCGCCCAATACGTGCTGTTTTTCTGCGAGCGTCACGCCGTGCCCGGAGTCCGCCGCGGTCAGGGCCGCCTGCATTCCGGCCGGCCCGCCGCCGACAACCAGGATTTTTTTACGCGTGACCATCCTCCCCGGTCTGCCTGAATAGATATGCTCCACGCCTGCGAGCGGATTGACGGCGCAGCGCAGGAGTCTGCCCGGGCTAGCGAACATGCCGGTCTGACAGCTGTTGCAGCGCAGGCAGGCGATGATTTCGCCGTCCTTTCCGGCCCTAGCCTTGTTGGCCAGCTCATGGTCGGCAATCAGCGCCCGGCCGAGGGTGACAAGGTCGGCCCGGCCTGAAGAGACGATCTCCTCCATCATGGCCGGATCGGAAATGCCGCCCACGGTATTTACAGGGATCGACACGGCTTTTTTTATGCGTTCGGCAAGGCGCACATTGACGCCGCGCGGAAGCCAGACGTGCGGCGACATGCGCTGCACGGCTTTGGGGTGATAAATGCCGCCGCAGGACACGCTTATAACGTCAAGATAAGGCTCGAGCAGGGCGGCGATCTTCACCGTGTCGTCGAGCGTATTGCCGCCGTCAATGACGTCGTCCCCGCTGATTCGCGCGTCGAGCGGGAAAGCGCCGACTCTGTCCCGGACCCTCTCGAGCACCATCAGGGGAAACCGCGCCCTGTTTTCGACGCTTCCGCCGTACTTGTCCTGGCGCTGGTTAAACAGCGGCGACAGAAACTGATGCAGCAGCCAGCCATGTCCGAAGTGAAGCTGGACCATATCGAAGCCGAGATTTTTCAGCTGCTCCACGGTATCCGCGAACGTGTCCGCGACGCTGCTCATCAACGCCTCGTCCATCCCGACGACGTTTGAGTGCCTGATCAGCTCCGCGCTGCCGGACATCATCAGCGTCTCGGGATGCTCCATTAAAAACGGCGGGATCGGGCCCGGTCCGATCGGGCTGCCGCCGTTGTTATACCTCGGGTCCGCCAGCATGCCCCCGTGGGACACCTCGACAGATATCGCCGCGCCGAACCGGTGCGCCGCTTCGACGGCCCGGTGTATCCTGGGCCACGCGTCCTTTTTGCCGAGGAGCATGACGCTGTCGTGCGTGCGGCCGCCTGAGTCCCCCACGATCGTCTCGCCCAGATGGAGGAGGGCCGTTCCGCCCTTGGCGATCGCCTCCACGAACGCGATATTTTCATCCGTTAAGCTCCCGTCCGGGCTGTAGTATGTAAACGACATGGGCGCAAGGCATATCCTGTTGCGCAGGCATAACCCGCCGACTTTGATCGGCGCGAAGAGATTCGGATATTTCATGATTCCCGCCCTCCCGGTCAGACGCCGCGAATCCGCAAGGACCGCGCAGCTATGAAGCTCTGATTGAATTTTAAACAAAGGGATCAGGCCTGTGAAATATCTATAAGCGATAAGTCCGGAATCATTTATTACTGACTCTGATAAGGAAACCTATTGACGGACGCCGGCCTTTATCGCACTTTCAGATAAATCGCCGGACAATTATCGTTTATAAGTATTTTACACACGGGCGGATCATAACTTAAGATGACTCATGGAATCCCGGGAACGCAGGGAAGTCATCCGTTTATTCATCTTCTTTCAATAACCTCCTTATTTTTTCCTTCTTCATAGTTTTCCAATCCTTATGTTGGACAGCAAATTCCGCTCCCTCCCCGGGGCGGGATTTGCTGTTTTCTCATTCGTTTTTCCGGCCGGAATGAGGCGTGATAAAAACTGAGGGCTTATCGTGTTCCCTAATAATTAAGCCCACAATTATCTTTTATAGATATTTCACAGACTTATATCCTTTGCTCTAAAATCAAATATAGAAGAACATACCTGTCACATCGCGGCTTAAAAATTGAAAAGCAAGGATTTGGAGTGCTCTAGCAAGGGGGAGATTCATATTTCAGGCAGCATCTTTAGACTTCCCGCGTACGACCTCAGCGGCAAAGTCGCGCTGGTAACGGGCGCTACGAGAGGCATCGGATATGCCATGGCGGCCGAATTTGCCGCCGCCGGCGCGAGCGTCG
>CAYMLM010000322.1:0-542 GCA_964391385.1 uncultured Papillibacter sp. | reverse complement strand
AGCAGAAAACCTGCCGACTGCGCTCGTATTCAGAAGGAATTCGAAGAAAGCGGTCATAAATGCCTGGGCCTGTCGGTCGACGTCTCCGAAACAGACAAATTGGAAAGCCTCGCAGCGGATATTGTCGGCAGGCTCGGACACATCGACATTCTGGTCAACAACGCCGGTATCGGCGGAAAGGAAGCGCCGATTCTCGATATTTCGCCGGAAGAATGGGATCAAACGCTCGATATCGACCTGAAGGGGCTGTATTTCTGCTCCCAGGCGGTCGCCCGGCAGATGAAACGGCAGGGCGGCGGCGGAAGGATCATCAACATGGCGTCCGCGGCGGGCATCCTCGCGCCAAAATATGTTTCCGTCTATGGCGCCGCAAAAGCCGCCGTCATCCACCTGACGAAAATCATGGCCAATGAATGGGCAAGGTACGGCGTCAACGTCAACTGCATCGCGCCGGGGTATATAGCGACCGATATGACAAAAGACGTGAAGGCCGATGAAACAAACGCAGCGGTCGTACTCAAAAAGATCGGGCTGCGGCGCTT
>CAYMLM010000321.1:0-2954 GCA_964391385.1 uncultured Papillibacter sp. | reverse complement strand
ATGGAGCAGGATACGGGAATCGAACCCGCGTGTTCAGCTTGGGAAGCTGACATTCTACCATTGAACTAATCCTGCGCAGTATCCATTATTTTAACACATCTTTTCATAAATGCAAGTACAAAAACTGGGCTTTTTACGGTTATAATCGGGCGGGACAAAACATATCCCTTTATACCAAGGAGGGATACGCCTGTGAAAAAGCTCATATCTATTCTGTTGCTGACGGCCTTTTTGTGCGCCGTCTTTGCCGCCCCCGTTTCGGCCGAGGACGAAGCGCCCGTATACATGGAGGAGGACGACACCGAGGCCGTCGACGAGTCGGTATTCCTGGAGGATGTGCCCGCAGTCTCCCTGTCGGACCTCAACATATCCGCGCCGTCGGCCATACTCCTGGAAAAGGAGACCGGCCAGATCATTTATGAAAAAAACGCCGACGAACAGCTCGAGCCGGCCAGCGTCACCAAGGTCATGACGATCCTTTTAATCGTCGAAGCGATTGACACCGGGAAGATCACGATGGACGACATGGTCACGACGAGCGCTTACGCCGCCTCGATGGGCGGTTCGCAGATCTGGCTGGAGGAAGGCGAACAGATGAGCGTGCGGGATATGCTCAAATGCATCATCGTCTCATCCGCCAACGACTGCGCGGTGGCAATGGCCGAATATTTATCGGGCTCGGAATCGGTTTTCGTGTCCAAAATGAACGAACGCGCCGCGGAGCTCGGGATGAATAACACCCTGTTCACGAACTCCACGGGCCTACTCGACGACCGCACGCACGTCACGACGGCGCGCGACGTTGCCCTGATGTCCCGTGAGCTCATACGGCACGATATGATCAAGGAGTTTACGACCATCTGGATGGACACCGTACGGAACGGCGAATTCGGCCTGAGCAACACGAATAAGCTCGTCCGTTTCTACCCGGGCGCGACGGGCCTGAAAACCGGCTTTACGAGCCGGTCGATGTATTGCCTGTCTGCCACCGCCGAGCGGGACGGCGTCGAGTACATTGCGGTCGTCATGCACGCTCCGACGTCCGCAGACCGGTTTGAAAGCGCGAAAACGCTTCTCAGCTACGCGTTTGCCAATTACGCGCTGATATCGATCTGCCCGGACAATGCGCTGCTGCCGATTCGCGTCGAGCTGGGCAAGACGCCGTATGTTCAGCCTGTCATCCAGGGCAGCGGCATGATCCTGATCACCAAGGACGTCGCCCCGACGGTAACGAAGGATGTGCAGGTCGTTGAAAAGGTGCCCGCTCCGATAAACGCAGGGGACCAGCTCGGCGCGCTTGTCATTAAAAGCGGCGGTACCGTCCTGGGCGACTATCCAATCGTGGCGGGCGACAGCGTCGGGCGCATGAACTGGTGGGACATCTTCGCCGGATTTTTAAAGCTCATGTTCCTGGCGGGGTTGTAAACCGGCCAGGTTTGGGATAAAATAACTCAAAAGGAAGCGGCCCGGCGGCCGCGACTCCCGTTCCGGAGGAACCACAGATGATAAAAGCGGATTTTTCAGGGGTTAAGAGCTTCTTAAGCGACACAGACCTGCCGCTGCAGGACGCCAGGAGAGTAATGGAGGACTTGTACGGCGGCCGCACGAAATACGCCGGTACGGGCTGGCTTCGTCTGCCTGCCCTGTACGACGGCGAAATGTCGTCCGGCATCCGGGCCGCGTCACGTAGAATCGTGGCGGATTCAGAGGCGCTCGTTGTGATTGGGATCGGCGGGTCCTATCTCGGCGCGCGCGCCGCGATGGACTTCATAAAAACCCCTTATTACAACCAGCTCGACAAGAACACGCCAAACGTTTATTTCGTCGGCAATAACCTGTCCGGAGAGCATCTGGCGCAGGTTATTGCTTTTGTAGAAAACCGGGATTTCTCCGTCAACTATATTTCTAAATCCGGCTCGACGCTCGAGCCGTCGGTGGCTTTTCGCGTGTTCAAAGCTCTTCTGAGCTCAAAATACGGCGCGGCCGGCGCGTCAAAGCGGATCTACGTCACGACGGACCCGTCCGGGGGCAAGCTCCGCGAGCTGGCCGACCGCGAGGGGTATACTTCTTTTGGGATCCCGGAGGATGTCGGCGGGCGCTACAGCGTCCTGACGGCCGTCGGGCTCCTCCCGGCCCTGTGCGCCGGGATCGACATCGACGAGCTCATGTCGGGCGCGCGGGACGCGATGGACCGGAGTGAGCAGGACGTGCTCATGTACGCCTGCGTCCGGCAGGCTCTGTACCGGAAGGGGAAAAGCATCGAGCTCCTCTCCTGCTTCGAGCCGGCCTTTGCCTCCATGGGCGAGTGGTGGAAGCAGCTGTTCGGCGAGAGCGAGGGCAAGGACGGCGGCGGCATATTCCCCGCCTACGCCCAGTTCACGACGGACCTGCATTCGCTCGGCCAATATATACAAAGCGGCGAGCGGACGCTGTTTGAGACGTTTGTCACCATTGAGAACGAGCGCGCGACCGTCCGCATTCCAGAAGACCGTTCCTTGAACGACGGCCTTGACGTGCTGGCCGGAGGCGAGATCAAACGGCTCAATGAGGCGGCGTCCGCCGCCACCAGGAAAGCGCACATTGACGGCGGCGTGCCTGTTGTCGAACTGACTGTTCCGGAGTTTTCGCCCTACTGTTTCGGCGCGCTCGTGCAGTTTTTTGAGCTCTCATGCTCCGTATCGGCGCTTTTAGGGGGCGTCAACCCGTTTGATCAGCCCGGCGTCGAGGCGTATAAGAAGAATCTTTTTGACATATTGGGGCTTAAGGGCGGCCGCGCTCAGCCGGCCAGATGACAGGACGGCCGCAATCCATTTCCAGTCCTGACGGATTTTATCTGACGCTTCATAATAATGATTTCGTTTAACATACAAAGTCGGGATGCGTTTTTTGGCAGATCGGACGAGCGTCGTGTAGGGAAAGAGTGTAGGGTAGGGGGGTGGGGTGGGGGGGGGGGG
>CAYMLM010000320.1:0-2965 GCA_964391385.1 uncultured Papillibacter sp. | reverse complement strand
GACGGATGAGGGCGCCTTTCGACGCGTCCTTCGTCCCCATAGGGGCGACGCCCGCTTTCCCTTGTAAGGCTCCTTTGCCAGAGAACGTCAACGATCTCTGGGGAGCTGGCGAGCGAAGCGAGACTGAGGATTGTCCGTCTCCCGTCCGCCGCGTCCTCGTCCCCGTAGGGCCCGATGCCTCATCGGGCCGTCTATACGTTCGTACGCGATTGCGCTGTTTTTATTTCAAATCCCGCCCGCCGCCCAATAGAGGAATATGAGCTCAGGCGTCTTTTACAAAGCCGCCCGCCCTATAACCCGTTGAAAACGAAGGGATTTTTCAATCTTCATACGGTTGTCGTTCCTGGTCTGCGCAGGGGTTCTGTGTGGTCGCCCTTTAAGGGTTGCAGACTGAGGGTTGTCCTTTCCCGTCTTCCGGCGAAACCACGCCACTTAAACCGTCTCCCCGCCGCCGGCGGGGAGAGAACGGCTCTTACGTTTTCTTCGCTTTTTTCATCATATCGGTGAATTTGTCAAACAGCCACCTGGAGTCGAGCGGGCCGCCGCACGCCTCGGGATGGAACTGGATGGAGAAGACGGGGATGTTTTTATAGGCGACGCCCTCGCACGTTCCGTCGTTGCAGTTGACATAGGCCGCCTCCGCCGACTCGGGCAGCGTGTCCGTGATGACGGCGTAGCCGTGGTTCTGGCTCGTGACGAAGACGCGGCCGGTGGCCGTCTCTAAAACGGGCTGATTGGCGCCCCGGTGCCCGTAATGGAGCTTTTTTGTCTGCGCGCCCTGGCTGAGGGCCAGCAGCTGGTGTCCCAGGCAGATGCCGAAGGTGGGAACATTGCATGCGCAGAGCTTTTTCAGCTCCGAGATGATCCCTGTATTGTCGGCCGGGTTGCCGGGCCCGTTGGTGAGCATGACGCCGTCCGGCTTGAGGGCCATGACCTCTTCGGCCGTGGCGTTCCACGGCAGGACGGTGACGTTGCAGCCGCGCTTTAAAAGCTCCTTTGCGATATTGCCCTTCGCGCCGAAATCCCACAGGACGACGTTGTAGACCGCGTCGTCGGCCTTTTGGCTGTAGGCATTCCGCGAGGAGGTGTTTTCGACGCCCTCTCGGATCGCGTAGGTTCTGACCTCGCGCCACTCGTCCTCCGTCAGCTCCGGTTTTTTGCTGATCTTGCAGTTCATCACGCCGGACTCCCGGACGATCCGCGTCAGCTCGCGCGTATCCAGCCCGTACAGGCCGGGGACTTTATTCGCGCGCAAAAAAGTGTCAAGCTCGCCTTCACTCCGGAAATTCGAAGGCTCCTGACACCACTCTCTCACGATATACCCTTTTACCTGGACGCTTTCGCTTTCGAAGTCGGATGGGATGACGCCGTAATTGCCGATCAGCGGGAAGGTCTGCATGACGATTTGCCCGTAATAGCTTGGATCGGTCAGCGTTTCCAAATACCCGGTCATGCCGGTATTGAACACGAGCTCACCGACCGCCTCGCCGTCGTACCCGAAGGTCTGCCCCTCGAAGACGGCGCCGTTTTCCAAAATCAGGTATCCTTTGCCCATTTAAGGTCCTCCCGTCGTTACTGTCGTGATTGTAACATAAACGGCCCCGGTCCTCAAGAGCCTTTTTCGTGGAAATTCGGGCGCTGGGCAATGGATTGTTTATGCATAATTACCCAATAAAGGCCGGCCCGCAATGAATAATATTCAAACGATACGGCAAATAGGTCGATAGATATTCACTATCGCAAGAAATTGTGAATATGCATCCGCCGCCGGCCGTTTGACTTTTACTAGGTTGCGTGCTACTATTTCAATTGCGTTGACAAGTTGACGGACGAAGGAGAATTTTGATGGAAGACGAGGCGCTGGGGCTGATATTCAAGAGGATATTTCATGCCGTTAAAACAGACACCGACAACAGGATGAAGGAATGGGACCTGACGATGTCGCAGGCGATGGTGCTCGAATACCTGAGCAACCCGCCGGAGGACAGCCTGACGCAGAAGGACATCGAGCACCATTTCGGCCTCCGCCATCCGACAGTGAGCGGGATTCTCAAGCGGCTGGAAAAGCACGGCTTCATCCGCGCCGAGGTCTGCGAGTCCGACCGGCGCGCCAAGAACATCTACCTGACCGAGAAGGCCGTCCTCGTCGACCGTCGGGCCAAGCTGCACCAGTCCCTCATGGAGGAGACCTTCGTCAAAGGCTTCACGCCGCGGGAGGTCGAAACGCTCCGCTCGTACCTGACGCGCGTTTTGGCCAACGTGACGCAGCCGCAGGAGCGGATGTCGTAGCCGCCTGCCGTTTCTTGTTTCCCGGCTGAAAGCTGTACGACAGTGCTAACAGTCTTTGCCAAAAGTTTCGATATAGAGGATATAGAGTATGAAAGGACGCGCGCCGGCTCCTGCCGGGGCGGCCGGAAAGCAGCCGTCCGGCAGCCGTCCGCAATGAAACATGCTGGAGAATGAGATGAACGACAGCGCACTCACGGTATTTTATATAATGATGATCCTGCTCCCGCAGGTTCTGACGTCCGCGCTGGGGTTTGTGCTGTGCCGGAAGCCGGCGAAAAACATCCTGTCCGCGGTCCTCAATAAGAAGCGGCGCAATCCCATCGCCGCGGACGTATGGGACCGGGCCAACGTCAAGGCCGGGCGGTTTTTATGCCTGGGCGGACTCGTCTGCATCGTCCTGAGCGCCGATTTCTGCGCGGTGGCCGCTTCGCTCGGCTGGCACGTGAGCGCGCCCGCCCTCGCGCTGACCGTGCCGTACGGCCTTTTTATCGCCCTGCTTGCCGGCGCGGCCGTCTACGCGTATATCGACAACAAAAAGACGTTCAAAAAGCTCCGTTTCCCGGCCAAGAAGCAGCCCGCCGAATGAGGATACAGCATTTCCGCCCCGTCTTTTAAGACGGGGCATTTTTTAAAGACGGGGCATATTTATGACAATATTATGACGTTCGCCGCCTCT
>CAYMLM010000319.1:0-2967 GCA_964391385.1 uncultured Papillibacter sp. | reverse complement strand
GTCCGCACAGCGGCATTATAGACGGCGCGGGTCCTGTCCACAGGGCGCGCGCCGGTTTCATACACAACTTTGAGGTATAGCGTGTGATTTAAACTATCTTTATTTTTCCGGCCATCCGGTGTATCCTGTAAAAAACGGTACGGGTGATGACATGGACAAGAAGCTCTTCCGGCAGGCCGTCGACAGCGTGACGCTGGAGGGCGGCGGGCTGTCCGCCGGCATCGGCACGCTCGGCGAAAAAACGCTGCACAGCGTTTTAAAGCGATATTTCGAGCCGGACACAAGCCGCCATGAGGTCAAGATCGACGGTTTCGTCGCCGACATCGTATCGGAAGGCAGGATCATCGAGATTCAGACGCGGCAGTTTGACAAACTGCGGCGGAAGCTTGCGTGCTTTCTCGCCCGGACCGATGTGACGGTCGTCTACCCCGTCGCGCGGACAAAATGGCTGATCTGGATCGACGAGGCGACCGGGGAATGCACAAAAAAGAGAAAGTCGCCGAAAACAGGCAGGCCGTACGAGGTGTTCCCGGAGCTGTATAAGATCAAAAATCTGCTGTTAAACGGGCGGCTTCGCATCTGCGTGGCAATGGTCGACCTGTCCGAGTACCGCTTTTTAAACGGCTGGAGCCGCGACGGGAAAAAGGGCTCGGAACGATATGACCGGGTCCCCGTCGACATCGCGGATGAGATCTATTTAAGCGGCCCGAACGATTACATAAAGCTCATCCCCGGCACGCTGCCGGACCGTTTCACGTCAAGGGATTTCAAGGCGGCCTCGGGCCTCGGCCTGCCCCCGTCGCAAACGGCGCTCAACGTCCTGCATTCCGTCGGCGCCGTTATCCGCGCCGGGAAGATAAAAAACGCCTATGTCTATGAACGGTCGCCGGCTGTCGGCCGGCTTTACAGTCTCGCCAGTGACAGCGCGAAATCTCTCATACCGCCGGGCGGGCAGGATTCTCACGCAAAATAAAAAGACGCGGGCCGTTTCCCCGCGTCTTTTCCGTATAGGCTAAAAGCTGTAGTCGAAGCTGTAGTTCCACCATCCGCTGTTTGAAAAGACGTTGATGATCCAGGCGCTCAGCACGATAGAAAGGACAATGCTGATAACAATCCAGATCGCCCACCAGATGAGCCTTGCCCTGGCATAGTTTGTCATGGATTTATTGCGCGTCGGGCTCCCGACGGCGACGATGATCAGGTAAATGAGATTAAAAATCGGAATGAGCATCAAAAGGAAAAAGACCAGGTAGTTGCCGATTGTCGCCGGCGCCGTATTGTCGTAAACCGGCTGCTGGTACGGCTGCTGATACGGCTGCTGGTATACGGGTTGCTGGTACGCCTGCTGATAATCTGTCTGCTGATATCCGGCCGGCTGATACGACTGCTGCTGGTAAGCGCCCTCTTCTGAGGCCGCCTCAAAATCGCCGCCCCCGCAGTTATAACAGAACTTGACATCATCGCTTTGCGTCTGCCCGCAGTTTGTGCATTTTTTCACGATAACCCCTCCATTTATACTCGTTGTAGCCCGGAAACTTGCCGGCTCCCGCGCCGGTTTATTGGCACATCAAACCAATGGATATCTTACCATACCAAAAAACCGAATGCAATATGAGCAATCCGCGAATCGACGGCTTCCCGCCGCTCCCGAATATCCTTGCAAAAAAAAGCAAAAGGATATATGATAAATGCGCATCTGTAGAAATTTTTGGGGTGAAACGCATGTGGACAAGAGCCGAGCTTAAATCAAACGCGAAGGCGGTCCTGAAAAGAAGTTATTGGGAAAGCCTCGCCGCCTATATCATTGTTTTCTTTATCTCGTCCGCGGTGTCGGGCCTGCTGGCATGGATCCCCATCATCGGCGCTATGGGGTCGGTCGCGATCAGTTTATTCCTGACGCTTCCGTTGTCGGTCGGCCTGTATTTCTTCTACCTGCAGGCAAGGCTGTATCAGCCTGTCATGAAAAGCATCTTTTACCCCTTCAACGAATTCCGGTATATGAATATCGTCGCCGCCATGGCCTGGCAATACCTTTTCATTTTCCTGTGGTCGCTGATTCCGGCGGTCGGTGCCGTCATTTTTACGGTAAACATGCTGACCAAAAGCATTCCTTACTTCTATGGCCCCGTTTTCGATTCCAGCATGATCGTTGTCGCCATTTTGTGCGCCGTTATCGTTATCGCCGGGTTCGTCATTGTCGTTATGAAAAGCATCGCTTACAGCATGACACCCTTTATTCTCACGGACAATCCGAAAATCGGTTACGCAAGGGCGCTCAAACTCAGCATCCAGATGACAAGCGGCCAGAAATGGAACATCTTCGTGCTGCAGCTGTCCTTTTTGGGCTGGGTCCTCCTGACGGCCGTCACCCTTTTCGTCGGCATGCTGTTTTTAGCGCCGTATATAATGGCAACCTACTGCGAGCTGTATGTCAGGCTCAGGGACAACGCCGTCCGGTCCGGGCTGTGCAAA
Organism: uncultured Papillibacter sp.; assembly: GCA_964391385.1. Classification (GTDB taxonomy): domain Bacteria; phylum Bacillota; class Clostridia; order Oscillospirales; family Oscillospiraceae; genus Sporobacter. The sequence continues at coordinate 495 of CAYMLM010000319.1, read as the reverse complement.
CCGGCTGAGCTGAATCTGCCGGCATATTGACTGTGCGCGGCGCCAGTCCCGCTTCGACGCACTGTAAACCACGGCTCGAATAAAACTTCGGCGTCTGAGCAGGCAAAGCACTGTAACCGTCACCAACTTATAAATACGGAGGTAAAACGCATGATCAAAATCACAGCCAAGCAAACCGTCAAGGAGGGCAAACTCGGGGAATTCTTGCCCATCGCCCAAAAACTTGTCGAGGAAACGAACAAGAACGACGCCGGGTGTATCCGGTATGAGCTGTTTCAGGACGTCTCGGATCCCCAGATTGTCACGATGTTCGAGGAGTGGGAGGATCAGGCGTCGATAGACAAGCACATGAACGCCCGGCATTTTCTGGACGGCGCGCCGAAACTGGGCGAGCTGTGCTCAAAGCCGGTTGAGCTCAACGTATATAAAAAGCTTTTCTGACGCATAAAACGCACTAACAAGGGGCTGTAGCAAAACAGCCTGATAAAAAAACAG
>CAYMLM010000318.1:0-2971 GCA_964391385.1 uncultured Papillibacter sp. | reverse complement strand
TTCAGTTTCCTGAATACTGTGCCGGCTTTATTGTCTGACTGTTCGAAGCCTTTGACGGTCAGCCGTTACTGGGCGGAGGTACCGCCGGCAAGGCCGTTCTCATAAGCCTGGATCATCTTTTTGACCATCTGGCCGCCGATGTGGCCGGCCTGCCTGGCCGTAATATCGCCGTTATAACCCTGATTCAGCGTCACGCCGACCTGGCTCGCGGTTTCCATCTTGAATTTGTTCATCGCATCGCGGGCATTTTTATTGACAAGCGGATTTGAACTTGTAGCCATTTTGTTTACATCTCCTTGCTTCTGGTTATTTGTCAGGCACGATTGCGCCTTTCGATACTATGATTGCCGACGCTTTTTTTAATATACAAACAAAATGTGCTATTAAAGCGAAAATTAACAGCTTATATCCCTAAAAAATCCCTATGAATCAACGGGCATATAAGAAACGGCGCGTTTGTCTATTATGCCCCGCATTATGGCGATGGCCTTGTATTTTCGAAATAATTCTTAAAAAAAGCGGAAACATTTAAAGCGGAAAAAATTGCCGGGGGTGAATCGCGGCGCGCGTTTCACCCCCGCGTGAAAAAAAAGATGAGATGGGATCTGCATTCGGGCGGAGCAGAGCGGTCTTTTGAGATCAAAACCGTTGCGCTTGATAAAGGTCTTCCCAGTATCGCCGGCAGGCCGTACGTGCCGCCACAGGTTGGATGACTCTGGTCGAGCCAAACTGTCATGCCATTTACGGCGGTGCGGCTGTTATTTTCAGAATGACTTGATTTCCGGGCGGCATAACAGTTACAATAGATTATCGATACGATTTTTAGGTGGTACACTTATGCGCAGCATACCTGTCGGTGCGGTTGATAACGAAGCTCAAGACTTTATTGTGAACGTTTATCAGGACTATTACGGTCTGGTCAAGAAAACCGTGATGAGAATAACCGGCAGCCACTGCGAGGTTGAAGACCTGGTGGGCGACTGTTTTTTGCGGCTTATAGAAAAAACGTCGACAATCCGGGAGCTAAGCCGGGGCAAGCTGACCGCTTATATCAAATATACCGCCAGAAGCGTCGCCATCAATTACATAAAACATAAAGACGTCGTCAGAAAGCATGTCGACACCGCGGAGGCGGACCTGTCCGATTACGGCTCCGACGCGCAGCCGGACGTCGACGACCGGCTCATCCAGGAAAGTGAGCTCGAGCTGCTGTCGAAGGCGATCCTGCAGCTTCCTGAAAAGACGAAAAACCTCCTGTATTTTAAATATCTGCTGGGTATGACGGACGAACAGATATCGCAGATTTACTCGATTTCGACGGACAGCGTCCGCACATACCTGTCCCGTGCGCGAAAAGATGCCAAAAGGCTGATATTCGAGGAGAACGGTTATGGACAATAGCGTAAAATACAGACAAAAGCTCTTTGAGGACTTCGAGGAAAGCCTGTTCCGGCTGGCTGTTTTCGACGCGTCCGAGCAGGAGGGCGAATGCGCCGGTGCTGAAATGACGGAGTCGGAACTGGAGCGTCCATCCGAGCTGCAGCTCGCCCGATTCACGAAAACCGTCCGGCGGCACAGGACAGCAAACGCGCCCAGGCAGAGCCGAAGAAAGCGGATCAACCGCCAACTGGCGGCTTCCGCGGCTGTGCTGCTGCTTGTGTTTCTTGTTTCCGTCTTCACGGTTGACGCGTTCCGTCTGGAGGTGCTCAATTTCCTTCTCCGAATGGAGTCCGAATACACGTTTGTCCGGCTTGAAGACCCCGAGCCCGACACCGGCTGGACAGGCGGCATGCCGGCCTATGTCCCGGAAGGCTATGAGGTGGAGAGCATGGCAAGTACCGGCGCGTTCAAAAGGATCATATACACGATGCCCGCCGATGGCGATAAGCTGATCGTATTTTCCGAATATGAAGATTCGAACGGTGTCAATATCGATTCGGAAGACGCCGACTATATCGGAAACGTCTCGGTCAGCGGTTCGGAAGCGACGCTGACGACGAAAAACGGGCTTAACAACATCGTCTGGACCGCTGGCAACCGTTTTTATCATTTGTACGGCACGCTCACGGCGGAAGAGATCGTCCGGATGGCCGAAAGCGTCGAATCTTAGGACAGCCGAAAATAAAATAAAATTTTGTATCAATTTTTGTTTCAAAACACCTCCGTTGTTGTCTATATAATTGTAGAACAATTATGGAGGTGTTCCCATGAAAAAATTGAAGAGGACGGCTGTGCTCCTGCTGGTCGTTTTGGCGCTCACAGCGGGTACGGCGGCCGCGGCCGACCTGGACGCCGCAGGCGATTACGGCGTTAGGTATTCCGGCATACAAAGCCTATCGGCGTCTCTGGACATAAGCGGCGCAGGTCTGGCGGACTGTACCGGCAGCGTGACGCTGTCAAACAACACCTATCGGGTCTACCTGACGGTTGCGCTGGAGCAGCTCACCGGAGGCGGATGGTCCACCGTCACGTACTGGATGTCTTTTGGAACCGGCTATGCCGGCACCTACCTCGAGCAGTCTTATTATGTTTCCTCCGGCACGTACCGCGTGCGTTCTACGGCCACGGTGTTCAACGCCCAGGGCGGCTTCGTCGAACAGGGCACCGTCTATTCGCCGATCGGGTCCTATTAAAGGGCGGGCAATCGCTTGAGTTTGTGCCGGCATCAAAACAGGGACGCTGCAATTCCCCCAACATCAAAGCGGTACTCAATCCGCTTTCATCCGTGCTTTGTATATTTTCTCCTTCTCAATAAACTTTCTTCTATATCCCCTAATTGTCATGCTCCCGATGCCGGCACAATTCTTTTTAAACCAAAGAGGCTCCCGCGTCCGTCGGACGCGGGAGTTTACTTTGCCTGTCTGCCGATGCAGCGCCCCCGCCGGAGGCGGGCGCTGCAAGCGGCATATGTTTTGTCCCGCCGGTAAGGCGGGGCGCTGCAAACGGCATATGTTTGCCCCGCCGGAGGCGG
>CAYMLM010000317.1:0-2990 GCA_964391385.1 uncultured Papillibacter sp. | reverse complement strand
ATTGAAGAGAGACATTTTAAGTAAGCTGATAACAACGAGGTGATGCGGGATTTACAGGATTTTGATGTGCGTATTCAGCCCGCACATTTATAATGAAATACATCACGGTTTTATCGAAGCCGGATGCGAGGTCAGGGATTTATTCATCGGCGAGCCATACGCCGGCAGGTTCGAGCTGCTTGAGGCGGCTTTGACGGCGGCCATTGATGAGTTCAAACCGGATTTTGTGTATTCCTACGGCTGGTGGAGGGACACCGCCGACATCGACGCGTTTTTCGGCGCGGTCAGGCGAAAGGGCGTCCGCCATGTGTGGTGGTCCGCGGACGACCCCACGTGCTGCGCCATATCGTCCCTGCCCGCCGCGAAAAACGCGGACCTGGTCTTTACTCCCGTAGAGGAACTGATACCGGTTTATGCGGAGTACGGCGTGCGGGCCTTTTTGCAGCCGAACGGCTGCTCGCCGCATTTTATGAAGCTGCCGCCGAAGGACGAGTACCGGCACGACATGGTGCTCGCGGCCAATAACTACAGCATGCGGGCCGTTGACCCTGAGACGAGAAAGCACATATTTTATACGTTCAGGGTCGACGGCATTCATCAGATTTTGAAACCCCTGGTTGACGCGCGCCTGGACGTGAAGGTCTGGGGCAGATGGTGGACCGATTTCGACAGGGCGTATCTGCTGCCGACGGCGTTTTACGGCGGCGTGCTGCCCCCGGAGGAAGTCCCTCATGTCTACGCGTCCGCCAAGATCGCGCTGGGGATCCAGCAGGTGGGCACGTCGAAGACCTACGTGTCCGCCAGGACGTATGAAATCCTTGGCTGCGGCGCCTTTCACATCACACAGTACTCCCAGGGCGTCGAGCAATACTTTAAGAAGGGCTATCATCTCGACTGGTCCCAGTCGCCGGAGGAGACGCTGGAGCTTACCCAGTTTTACCTGGCGCACGGCGACATCCGGGAGAGGATTGCCCTCAACGGACAAAGGGAAGTCGACGCCAAGCACAGGCTTGTCCATCGGGCAAGGGCCGTGCTGGACACGGTGACAAAGCATCTGGGATAATAAAACCCCGGCGCACCATGCTGACACAGGTTAAGGGGCAGAGCCTCCTCAAGGATATCTGCCCCCCGGCGGAGGGCGGTCTGCGTCACATATATTGCCTGAGAACGGCCGTTCTTTGGCCCATCTGCGACTCGAAGTCAAAAACCTCCCTGAATTTGGCCTGCCCGGCCTCGGACAGGCCGTACAGCTTCTCGGGCTGGCGGTAGTAACCCAGGATGCTGTCGGCAAAGCTGTCGGCGACGGGCGGGAGGATGACGATATTCCCGCCGTTTTCGAAACGTTCGTTTTCCTGAAGCTCATCCGTACAGAAAACGGCGACGTTGTTGAGCGCCGCGTCTATGCAGCAACCCGTGGGGAAGCCGTCGTAGCTTTTGCCCGGAATGAGCAGGAACGGGATATTCGGCGAGACGATGATGTCCATCCCCGAATAAAACGGGAGGAAAAAGGCGTGGTCCTGAAGCCCGTAAAACGTGATCCTGCCGTCCAGGTCTCCGACATATAAGTCGCTTGGATCAAAATTGCCGACGACATGGAACCGGATATCGGGCGCCGCCGCGGCCAGCTTTCTGCACATGTCGACGAAGATGTGGTAGCCCTTGTCAAGCCCCTGGGTCATATATTTGTGGGCGACAAAGCAGATGTCGAACGTGCTTTTGTCGCGCTTATAAAGCCGTTTCGGGATCACCGTATGGAAATACTGCGGGTGCGTCACCATCCCGTATATATAAACGACCTTGTCCGGCGACACAAAGCCGCGGTTTACGATATACTCGTATGTCTTTTTCTGGGTCACAATGACCTTCAGCAGGAGCGGGGACTGAAGGATCTTGATGAGCTTGGCGTCGACCTCGGGGTCGTTCATCCAATAGCCCCCGCCGGGATACAGCTCAAGCACGAACGGCGTGTTCGTCATCTCATAGATGAAGTAAAAGCTGTGCGCGTTGCCCAGGAAAACGGTGTAGAACAGGGAGTAGGCCTCCCCCGTCCAGTCAAAATCCGTCATGTGCTTGACCTTATCCTGAAACTGCGGGAAAGCGGCGGCATATTCCTGATGGAACAAGTCGTACCGCGTGCTGTAGACCACGCAGTCGGGCAGCCTTTCCAGATAATAGTTGAACTCCGAAATGCGAAAGCCGGTTTTAAGATTCGGGAAGTAGTCGTCCAGTATGGCCAGCTTTTTTCGATTGACACCGCTTGTTTCCAATGTTCATACCTCGTTTCGGATATTTCGTGTCTTCTGCACCGGCAGATAATTTCGTCAGTTTGCATTCTTGGCGTAAAAATCAAAATTCTCAAGCGCCCAATCCATATGATAAGGGCGGTTCTTAAACGATTCGGGATCCAGGAGCGAGGCGCAGTAAACCGTCCGTTTCCCCTGCTCCAGCTCGCTGAAATATTCGAAATACTTCCACCTGTTTTTTTCGGCAAAGGGCAGGTTTTTGTGCTTTTCGTCCCTGAGCGAAAAGCACGCGCCGTCCGTCCCGCCGAGGCTGCACCAATGCCTGCCCCCGCAGGACGCGCACGGTATGGTCTGAGCCATGTCGATCGGGACATCCGTCGTCAGGCCCGCCCGATAGGGTGTGTAGTTGACGACCCTGACCGAGAGCTCCGCGTCGCCGTAGCCGGTCTCCTCGCACCAGTATCCGATGAGCTCGAGCAGCTCCGGCCGCAGGCACTGGCAGTGACCGGGAATATAGTTGTTGATGGTGCCGACCTCGCTGCGCACAAGCTGCAGGTATCCGACGCCGTCCCGCGCCACGGGGATCACTTCCGGCCGAAAAGCGGGCCGCGAGTCGGCGCGCGGCACCCCGAGAAGGCCGACCTCCGGAAAAGCCGAGAAAACGCGCAGCATGCGCGTGATCCAGTCCGGCGCGAGCAGACAAGATCGGAAGAGCACACGTCTGAACTCCAGTCACCGCTCATTATC
>CAYMLM010000316.1:0-3013 GCA_964391385.1 uncultured Papillibacter sp. | reverse complement strand
CCCTATCCTACACTCTTTCCCTACACGACGCTCTTCCGATCTGCCCTCGTCGGCGTTGCAGATGATATACTTTTGTCCGTCCGGTGCGTTGAGCCCCGCCTGCCATTTGACGCCCGTCGGGAAACCCGCGCCGCCCCGTCCGCGCAGTCCGGAAGCCTTGATGAGGTCGACGAGCGCCTGGGGAGACTTGTTTGTCAGCACGTCGTGGAGCGCGAAATAGCCGTCGTGAGCGATGTAGGACTCTATCGTCTCGACGTCGATATATCCGCAGTTGCGCAGCGCGATACGAACCTGCTTTTTAAAGAAATTGATGTCGTCGATTTTGGGGACGTGTTTTTGCTGCAGGCTGTCGTAAAACGTATATTCCTCGATAACCCTGCCGCCCACGAAGTGCTTTTCGACGACCTCCCTGATCTTTTGGGGAGTCATTTCCGTATAGTAGGTTCTGTCGGGATGCACGTAAACGACGGGCCCGACGGCGCAGGTGCCCATACAGCCTCTCTTGATGACGGCAACGTTTTTCGTCATCCCTCTGGCAACCAGCTCGGCCCTGAGCGCCTGCTCGACGGATTCGCTGTTTGCCGACACGCATCCCGTCCCACCGCATATGTACGCCACATATTTGTAGGTGCCGAGCGTTTCGTTGTAATTCTTTTTAATACTGTTCAAGTCGTCGCGCGTTTGAATCAACATAACCGCGCCCCCTTTCAACCGTCGTACTCGGCCAGGATCCTGCCCAGCTTCTGAGGCGTCACCTGCTTGTAGACCTTCTCGTCGATCATCATGGCGGGGGCCAGCCCGCATGCGCCGATGCAGCGCGCGACCTCGAATGTGAACTTGCCGTCCTCCGTCGTGTCGCCGACCTCGATGCCGAACTTATCCCGCAGCGCCTCGACGATCTTTTTGCCGCCCCTGACGTAGCAGGCCGTCCCGAGGCAGACCCGGATCGTGTGCCTGCCGCGCGGCTTCGTCGAAAAAAACGAATAGAAGCTCGCCACGCCGGTTACTTCCGATACGGGGATGCCCATGGACACGGCGATGAATTCCTGAAGCTCCAGGGGCAGATAACCGTAGATTTCCTGCGCCGCGTGCAGGATCTGGATGAGACTGCCTTCCTTGTCCCGATACAGATCGATGACATTTGCGATCTCGGAAAACATTTTCTGGTCTTCCGAGCAGGTGCAATGGCCGGTTGTCGTACTCATTTCCACGCCTCCCTTATATGCATAGCTTCGTTCGTTATCATTTTAACAAAAACATGTGTTGAAAATATTATAGCGACCCGCTTCTTTAACAAATATTTCCGCATAACGGCGGTTAACCTCCGGCCTGAGCTGACGCGCCCTAACATTTTCATCACAATTTACTGTTTTTGCTATAATCGGCATTTATTTATATATAATATGTACAAACAATCCCGGCATACCAGCAAAAAAGAAGGCTTATCCGTTTGGATAAGCCTTCCATGTCCTGTTTAGAAATTGCTGTTTGTCGCGGCCTTGTCCTCATAGGACTGGATCATCTTGCGGACCATGTTGCCGCCGATCTGTCCGGCATCCTTTGTCTTGATATCGCCGTTGTAACCTTCGCTCAGCTGGACGCCGACTTCATTGGCAGTCTCAAACTTGAGCCTGTTGAGCGCATCGCGCGCGTTCGGGTTTACGATCTGATTGTTCCTGGCCGTATCGATCGCCTCTTTTATTCAGTTTTATAAATCTGATTAAAAATTATATGAACGTGCCTGACGATTATAGTATGTGCGGCGTATAAATTTAAATACGCTGCAAATAATAAATGTTTAAAAATAATTTGGCTGAAAAAATAAATTTTGTTTTTCTGATTCGCGACACATAAAACAATCGCCGTTTTAAGATAATTTCAATTTTTTTGCATATTCACATTTTTATACTCGCCGATGACAGGGCCCAATCCACAGCGCCTGAGGATCAGGGTCATTGCCAGGGCTATGGAGAGACTGAGGACGAAACTTGTGAGAACCAGCAAAACCGGGGCCATGTTTTGTTTTCCCAGGTAAAATAATACAATATAGATGACCGGCTCGTGAAACAGATAAATCCCGTAACTGTTTCTATCCAAGAAATGGGCCGTCGTCATATTATTCGTAAACCCCGCAAGTTTTGAAAACAAAAAAAAGTAGAACAGAACGCCGCCGATGGATGAAAGAAGCAGCGACACATGTGAGAATCCTGAGAAAACCAGGGCGTCAAGGCTGCTAAAATATCTGTGACCCAGATAACCGATCAGGTGAACCGCCAATGAAATACAGGCGATCGGTACGTTCGGCTCCAGCCTGTCCCGATACCTGTAACCCAGGCCGCCGAGATAAAAAAATATCAGGTAGTGCAGCGCACTGCTTATTTGCAGATAGGGGGGAATCAGCAATCCCCCAAAATAAAGGACAACATATATCCCGATCTTCAGAAACACGCTGATATTTGTTTTCTTTTCAATAAACCATGTTATTATGAAAACGCCGAACAGCATGCCAAGAAACCATAAGCTTCCGGCGTCGAGCATAAGGAAAATTTTCAATACGAGGACATTCAGGAACGTATCGTTTACATACCCTTCATAACCTACGGCGTACCTTATCGGCACTAAATAGAACAGGGCGATCACTATATACGGTACGAGTAATCTCAAAGCCTTGTCTTTAAAAAGGTCTAAAAATCCTGGATATTTACCTTTGGCCTGAATATTGTAAAAAAACAGATATCCGGATATGAATATGAACAGCTGCATCAGATATGTATCCGTGTAGTTCCTTAAAGTGTGAAAAAATTCAGAGTCAACAGCCGGTGTAAAAATACCCCAGGGCCTGTAATAGATGTTCATGCTGTGCCCAAATACCAGGACCAGGATCACGAATGCCCGCAGTAATACGATGTTTCCTAAGCGAACGCCTTTTGTCATCATCGAACCAAACCTTTTAGTTTTTCCCTATTAGATCGGAAGAGCGTCGTGTAGGGCAAGAGTGTAGGATAGGGTGGGG
>CAYMLM010000315.1:0-3076 GCA_964391385.1 uncultured Papillibacter sp. | reverse complement strand
GCTCGGCGAGGAGGCGATCAAGAACGGCGTCGTCGGCCGCATAGACGGCATGGACGTCGTGCCGGTCGTGGACAGCTACCTGCCCGCCGGCGTGAGCTTCATCATCAAATACAAGGACGCGACCGTCGATCCCATGAAGCTCAAGACGCTGCGCGTGCAGAAAAACCCGCTCGGCTACGACGCGGACGTCGGCGAATGCCGCTTCTATCACGACAGCTTCGTGCTCGACCAGAAGGTGAACGGCATCTTTGTCCACGCCAAGAGCGGCATGCTGCCGGAGCCGGCGTTCACCGGCACGTCGTCCGTGACGATCGCCTGTACCGGCGCGGACGCGGTCAAATACACCACGGACGGCTCGAACCCGAAGACGTCCGAAACGGCGTCGACCTATACTGCTGCCGTGACGCTCGCCTCCGGTCAGACGCTCAGGGCATACGGCTATGCCGCCGGCGTCGTCAATTCCCCGATCAAAGAATACACATACACGGCATAGCAGGGAAGGTTTTTGCAGCCCCCCCCGCAAACCGGTCCCGCGCAGCGGGACGCAAACCGGTCCCGCGCAGCGGGACCGGTTGAGAAAAAAACAGGAGGTGATCAAATGTCGACGACCGGCATGCAGGTATTTGAGATCACGATGGGGCTCATCGACGCGCTGTCAAACGGTATGGCGGATCACGCGGGCACGGCGGATTATAAGGCACGTACGGCGTCTGTCATCAACAATTTGCTGCCCGAACTGTATCTGTATTCGGATACGCGGACCCAAACGGTAGGCCGCCGGCCGACGCCGGCGTTTATCACGGACCTGACGCAGCCTCTCGATCTGGACGACGTCCTGGCCAGCGCCGTCCTCCCGCACGGACTTGCGTCGGCGCTCCTGGCCGAGGAGAATCCGGCGCTCGCGGCCTACCATGAGCAAAAGTATCTGGAAAAGCTTTCGAGGCTCAGGAACACGCCGCGCGTATCGGAGGAGATCGAGCGTATCTACGGCGTTTTAGACGGGGAGCAGGGGTGAGCCATGGCGCGGATAACGGGTGCATACGGCAGTAAAACTTATGCAATCAATCGCTTTCTGGGCGTCAACGAGAACCCGGACGGCGACACGAACCTGAAGGCGGGCGAAGCCGCCGAGATGCGCAACTTCAAGATTACGTCCGAAAACTCGCTCCAGATCCGTCCCGGCACGAAGACGGTCGTCTCGCTCGCGGATGCGCCGGTCAGAGCGCTGTGGAACGGGTACGTCGGCGGTACGGAGTATATTGCCGCCGCCTGCGGCAACAAGGTCTGGCAGATCGACCCGGATGCCGGAACGGCGACGGAGATCGGAGTTTTTGGCACGGCGGGTACGGTGACTTTTTTCGGTTACGAGGAAAAGCTGTATATGCTCAGCGGTTCGGAGTACAAGGTCTGGGACGGCTCGACATTGAGCGATGTCGCCGGATACCGTCCGCTCGTCGTGGTTTCAGCCGTCCCGGCCGGCGGGGGTACAGAGCTTGAGCGGATCAATATGCTCAACGGCCTTCGCCGGATATGGTTTTCGCCCGACGGCGCGTCCACTGTTTTCCAGCTTCCGGAAGCGGGACTTGCGAGTGTCGACTATGTAACAAATCTTGCCGCGGGTACGGATTACGTCCAGACAACGGACTATACAGTCAATACGGAGGCCGGCACCGTAACGTTTACGAACGCCCCGGCAGCCGGTACAAATACGCTTGAAATCGGATATACGAATCCGAAGACGTTCCGTTGTGAAATTGAGGCAATGCGCTTTGCGGAGACGTATAACGGCGTGAACGACAACCGGGTATTTCTCTATGGCGACGGATCGAACAAAGCTTACTACTCGGACCTCGACTACGACGGTCAGTCGCGGGCAGACTACTTCCCGGACCTCAATGTCGTCCGAATCGGCGACGCGAATACGCCGATCACGGCTATGATCCGGCACTACGACCGCCTGCTGGCGTTTAAGCTCGATTCGGCCTACAGCCTGTCATACGACACAATTACGCTCTCCGGGGGCAGCATGACGGCGGGCTTTCATATCCGGACGGTCAACAAGCATATTGGAAACTGTGCGCCGGGCCAGGTCCGGCTCGTCGTCAATTACCCGAGGACGCTTGACGGGCGGTCCGTCTATGAGTGGAGGGCGACGACGACAAGCGGCAACATCACAGGCGACCAGCGCAACGCCGAGCTTATCTCGGAGCGGATCGAGGAGACGCTGCGCGGCTTTGCGGTGCCGGACGTCACGACATATGTTGACAAGTACAATCACGAGTACTACCTGATGCACGATGGGACGGCGGTCGTCCACAACTACGACGCGGACGCGTGGTATGTATATAAGGGCTTTGCGCCGACGTGCCTGCTCTCTGTGGACGGCGAGCTGTACGGCGGTACGCCGGACGGCAGATTCCTGCGCATATCAAGGGATTACCAGAACGACGACGGGACAGCCATCGACGCACTCTGGCGGTCCGGTTCGATGACGTTTGGAGCAGAGTGGGCGCGCAAGTACCTGGCCGCCGTATTTCTCACGATGAAGCCGGAGCCATATGCCTGCATCAGCATGACGCTCCGGACAAATGACAGAAGCGATTATGAAACCAAGACGGTCAGCTACAGCCTGTCGACGTTCTCCGGCGTTTCTTTTCGTCACTGGAGCTTTGGCACAAACCGTCAGCCGCAGACGCGGCGTGTCAGGCTCAAGGCCAGGAAATTTGCTTATCTGCAGCTTGTTCTGTCCAGCTGTACGGACTGGAGCACGGCGACCGTGCTGTCGGCCGATTTCAGAGTGCATAACGTAGGCGACGTGAGATAAGTGCGGAGTGAGGGTGGTTGCGAGTGAGCTCACGTGATATGACGAAGCATAAGCGCAGTGAAATGCGTAAGGATGGGAGGTTTATATGAGCATTTCGGAAATGACGGATGATCTCGGCATCATTTCGTCGCTCGACGACGAGCCGAACGACGAAGGGGGCCTCACGGCCGCCGAGCTCAAGGCAAAGTTCGACGAGGGCGGCAACACAGATCGGAAGAGCGTCGTGTAGGGAAAGAGTGTAGGATAGGGTGT
>CAYMLM010000314.1:0-3080 GCA_964391385.1 uncultured Papillibacter sp. | reverse complement strand
TCCTGTTATGCCTGGTGGGGGTCGGCGGTTTTTCGCTCTTCGGCGGCAGGGCGGGGGCCCCGGCCGCCGACTCGGCCGCCGACCCCGATATCACGGGCATGGCGCTGCAGGCGCTGGCCAAGTATCAGGACAGAACGGACGTGGCGGAGGTTGTCGGGGAGGCTCTGGAGCGCTTGTCCGAGATGCAGGACCCGGACGGCGGGTATTCCAGCTGGGGCACGACGAATTCGGAGAGCGTCGTGCAGGTGATCGTCGCGCTTACGGAGCTGGGCGTCTCTCTGGAGGATTCCCGGTTTGTAAAAAACGGGCACACGCTGATAGAGAACCTCATGAGCTTCCGGCAGGAAAACGGCAGCTTTCTGCACACCTCATCCGGCGGCGGCTCCAACCAGATGGCAACGGAGCAGGGCTTTTACGCGCTTGTGGCCGCGCAGCGGGCTTCCAACGAGCAAAACAGCCTGTACCGCATGAGCGACGCTCTTTCCGTATCGGATCCCGAGGGAAACGGTCCGGTGTCCGGTACGGGCCGGGAGGGCAAAAATCCCGATGTTCAGCCCGTGCCCATAACGGCGCCCGGAACAACATTTGACGATGTCATATTCAGCGACGCGCTCACCGCCATTGAGGGCCTGGCCGCGCGTAAAATTCTGAACGGGTACGAGGACGGGACCTTCCGGCCGGACAATACGATGACCCGGGCCGAGTTTGCTGCAACCGTCGTTAGAAGCCTGGGGCTCACGCCGGCGGCTGTCGGCGTGTTTACGGATATCCCGTCGGGCGAATGGTATGCGGGCTATGTCGGTACGGCGCATACCTATGGCATCGTAACGGGACGGACGGCGACAACGTTTGATCCCGGCGGCACGATTACGCGCCAGGAGGCGGCGGTAATGGTGGCGCGGGCAGCGAAGCTGTGCGGTATGCATACCGAAATGGGCACTGGCGCGGTCCGCGATATGCTCGCGCAGTTTGTAGACTACGTTCAGGTGTCAGACTGGGCGCGGGAATCACTGGCGTTTTGCTACAGCGTCGATATCCTCGATCAGTCAGCGCTGACCATCAAGCCCATGGCCGCCATCACGCGCAGCGAGATTGCGCAGATGATCTTCAACATGCTCGGCAGCGCCAACCTGCTGTAAACGGTGACGCGTTATGAAGAAGGTATTTTCAAAGCACAAATGGAAAATCGTCCTTGCCGCCGTTGTCCTCGCCGCGCTGGGCTTCGCGTTCTGGTACGGCGGGAACGCGCCCGGCCTGCAGGGCTGGACCGTGTCCGCTCCGACCGCCGCAATGTCCGAGCCGGACGCGTCGCCGTCCGACAGCGGCGGCGGGGAGCAAGCGGCGTCGACTGCCGGGCCAGATACGGTGCCGACGGCTAACCCTTCGACGTCGCCGGCGGCACCGTCTGCGGAGCCGTCACAGGAGCCATCGGCCGCACCGTTGGCTGAGCCATCGCCGGAACCGTCGGCCGAGACGTCGCCGGCAGAGAGCGCGGCGCCATCGGCCGCGCCCGGCTTGGATTCGGAGGGATCGCTGACGCCGGAGGAGAAGATCGGGGCGGCCGCGGCGATGGGGGGAGGTGGCTCCTCCGAGGGCGTTGAATCAGGCGACACCGGTTACTCCTCGGGGCAGGGGATGAGCATTGATCCCAATACCGGCAAGGACCAATACCAGACGGAGCCGGTACCGGAGGGCAAGCCGATTCCCGTCGAGCCGCAGGATGCCGTCATCACCGACAACGCCGGGACGTGCACCTTGTCTGTGCGCTGCGATACGATTCTGGACAATATCGGCTGGCTCGACCCAGAAAAGGTTGAGCTCGTGCCGGCGGACGGCGTCATCTTCCCGGCAACACAGGTGACGTTTTACGAAGGGGAGAGCGTCTTTAACGTGCTGCTGCGGGAGATGAAGAAGGCAGGCATCCATATGGAGTACGTCAATGTGACGATATATAACTCCGCGTATATTGAGGGCATCAACAACCTATACGAGTTTGACTGCGGTGAGCTGTCCGGCTGGATGTACAAGGTCAACGACTGGTTTCCCAACTATGGATGCAGCCGCTATCAGCTGAAGGACGGCGACATCGTCGAGTGGGTTTACACCTGCAGCCTCGGCGTGGATGTCGGCGGCTATTATTCTGTCGGATCATAGGGGTACCAATGGCAAATAAAGATACGTTTTCAAGCTATCATCCGCTTATTAATTTCCTGTATTTCGGGCTGACGCTCACGTTTTCGATGATCTTTATGCACCCGGCCTGCCTTGCGCTGTCGCTCGTGTGCGCCCTGACGTACGCCGTCTATTTAAACGGCCGGAAGGCCGTGCGCTTTTCGCTTCTTGTCATGCTGCCGATGTTTCTCCTGGCGGCGGCTTTAAATCCCGCCTTCAACCACGAGGGCGCGACGATCCTGACGTATCTGCCGAACGACAACCCCGTGACGCTCGAGTCCGTGGCGTTCGGGCTCGGGGCGGCGGCGATGCTCGTCTCGGCCGTCACGTGGTTTTCCTGCTACAGCGCCGTCATGACCTCGGACAAGTTCGTGTACCTGTTCGGACGGGTCATCCCCGCCCTGTCGCTTGTCTTGTCGATGACGCTGCGCTTCGTGCCGCGGTTTAGGGCACAGATCCGGGTCGTGTTGAACGCGCAAAAATGCATTGGGCGGGACGTGTCGAACGGCGGTGTTCTTCTGCGAGCGCGCAACGGCCTGACAATCCTGTCGATCCTGGTCACGTGGGCGCTCGAAAACGCCATTGAGACGGCCGACAGCATGCGCAGCCGGGGCTACGGGCTGCGCGGCCGCACCGCCTTTTCCATCTACCGGCTCGACCGGCGCGACCGGGCGGCCCTCGTCTTTCTTCTGGTCTGCGGCGCGTATGTCGCGGCAGGGGCGCTCCTCGGGGGCGTTGTTTGGCGGTATTTCCCGACGATGAAGGGCGCGACGTTCGGGCTGTATCCCGTCAGCGTTTTTTTGTGCTACTTCGCGCTGCTCATTCTGCCGGTCGTCATCAATATCAGGGAGGACAGGAAATGGAATGCTTTGATATCCGCGGCCTGACCTTCATGTATCCCGGACAGT
>CAYMLM010000313.1:0-3126 GCA_964391385.1 uncultured Papillibacter sp. | reverse complement strand
TACACCCTATCCTACACTCTTTCCCTACACGACGCTCTTCCGATCTTCCCGAACGTCGGCAAATCGACGCTCCTGGCCGCCGTGTCGAAGGCCCGCCCGAAGATCGCGGACTACCATTTCACGACGCTGTTTCCGAATCTCGGCGTCGTCTATATCTCCGAGGGCGTCTCGTTCGTCCTCGCGGACATCCCCGGCATCATCGAGGGCGCGTCGGAGGGCGCGGGCCTCGGCCACGACTTCCTGCGCCACATCGACCGCTGCAGGCTGCTCATCCACGTCGTCGACGTCTCCGGCAGCGAGGGGCGCGACCCCGTCGGGGATTTCACAGCCATCAACGAGGAGCTCCGGCAGTACAGCCCGGAGCTTGCCGGGCGGGAGATGCTCGTCGCGGCCAACAAGACCGACATCGCGTCCGACCCGGAGCTGCTGGAAAACTTCAGACGCTATATCGAGGGACAGGGGCTTGAGCTTTTTGAGATTTCCGCCGCCACCCTGACCGGCGTCCGCGAGCTCATGAACGCCGCCGCCGCGCGCCTGGCCCATCTGCCGCCCATCGCCGTCTACGAGCCGGAGTACGTCGAAAAGCAGGAGACCGTCTCGGCGGAGGACCTTGCCATCGAGGTCACGGACGGCGTCTGGAGCATCGAGGGGCCGTGGATGGAGCGCCTCGTGCGCAACGTCAACTTCTCCGACGAGGAGTCCATGCGCTTTTTCGACCGGCGGCTGCGCGAGGCCGGCGTGTTCGACCGGCTGGAGGCGATGGGCATCGGGGAGGGCGACACGGTCAGCATCTACAATCTCGAGTTCGATTATAGGAAATGATCTAATCCCGCCCGCCGCCCAATAAAGGTATAGGGCGCCGCCCTGTGACCCGCATGCAAGAACGCTTCAAAGGTACAGGATGCCGCCCTGTAACGCGACTGAAAGGCCCCTACAAGGTATAGGGCGCCGCCCTGTGACGCGACTGAAAGGCCCCTGCCAAGGTATAGAGCACAGGCTATGACCCGATACCGAAGCATGTTCGCATCGCTTTTATTCGATATATGTCTTGCAGGGAAATCGGCGTCGGAAAGGTGAGAGTATGAGAAAAGCGCTGAAAATATTACTTACGATCATCGCGAGCGTTTTGGGACTGTTTTTGCTGATCGTCATCGGCCTGAATATCTGTTTCAGGATCGGCTACAGAGACTTTTACGCGTCCGCGGAAAGAGAATTCAGGATTCCCGGACTGAGCGCGGGCTTCATCCCGCAGGGGCTGACGCTTTGTCCGTCCGGTACATATCTGACCTGCGGCTATATGAAAGACCACGGCGCCTCCAGGATTTATATCGTCGGCGACGAGGAAAGATACGTGGAGCTGGCCGGGGAAGACGGCACGGCGGATACGAATCACGCCGGCGGCCTCGCGGTGTACGGCGACTACTTATATCTGACAAATGAAGAATACATCAGCGTTTACGTATTGGGCGACGTCCTGGCTGCCTCCACCGGCGCTTCCGTTGCGCCGGTCAGCCGGCTTGCCGTCGGTATGCAGCCCGCTTTTGTCTATGTCGACAAAGACAAGATGTACGTGGGAGAGTTTTACCGCGAAGAAAACTATATGACGGATGAAGCGCACCACATGACGACCGACGCGGGCGATCTGCACTATGCCGTTATGTCGGTATATGCGCTTTCAGAGGACGGGGAGTTCGGATTTGCCTCGGAGGTTCCGGAGTGCGTTTACTCCGTTACCGGGCTTGCGCAGGGCGTTTGTATAACGCAAAGCGGCAGGATCTGCGTGTCCGCCTCGTACGGGACCGCAAGCTCGAAACTCTATGTATACGAAGACCCCGCGCAGTACGCGCCGGACGGCACGTTTGAGCTTGCCGGCGCGCGCGTGCCGCTGTATTATCTGGATGGCAACCATCTGGAGCAAACAGTGACGCTTTTCCCCATGTCCGAGGAACTTGTCGCTGCCGGCGGCAGGATCTTTGTGATGTGCGAATCCGCGAGCAATAAATACATCTTCGGGAAATTCACCGGCTGCAATTTTGTCTACAGCTATCCGGCTGCCTGAAACGGCGATATAATGCGGCCCGGCGACATAGCGGCGCCGGGCCTTTTTACGCTGTTAGCAGACGGACTATTCCGCCGGATTCTCGAGCACGCCCAGAAACAGCGGCGTCATCGTCTCCATGTCCATCAGCGCGTAGACAAACGGCCGGTCGAGCCGCAGCTCGATCGGCTGCGTCTCGTCGGGCGCCGCGCAGCCGTCCTCTATCTCGACGACCGTTGCCGCGGCGGCCTCGGTGCCCTCCTCGCCGAGCTTGAAGACCGTGTCCTGCAGGACCCTGCTGATAAAGAGGTTCATTGATGCCGTGCCCATGGCCGAAAAGTCCGCCTTTTCCGGGTCGAAGGCCATCCGGAGCCCCATGTTTTTAAGGGTATCGTTAAGCTCATAGCTGCCTTTGACCTCGTATTTCGGCAGATAGAGCACGACGTTTTGCTCGGACGCCGACTGAAGCAGCTCCGAGAAGTCCGCGCCCGTCAGGGCCGCCACATACTCGGAGACGCCGACGTAGGGCAGGATGGCGGCGTACGCGTACCGGCCGCCCTCGTACGGCAAAATCACGCCCTTCGCGCCGTCCGACTCGAAATACAGCGCGGCGCCGTATTCCTGCGCCATCGTCGGCGTTTTGACCTCCCCGCCGCCGGAGAGCGTGAAAGTTGCGTCGTACGTATTGATGGGCTCGAACGGCTCCTGCCACATCCCCTTGAAATACAGCGTGTTGACAAGGACCATGACGGCGTCGTCGCCGAGCGTTTCGAGCATCTTTTCGATCAGCCCGTTCGTATTCTCGCGGATGAAGCCGTTGATGCCGTCGACGGTCGATTTCTTTAAAAAATCCGCTGCGACGGCGGCCGCGTCAAAGTAGTCGGCGTTGCGCTGCAGAAAGTCGCCGTCCGGCTCAAAGTCGCTGTTCGTGTTGTACCAGATGCCGTCGACGGCTTTGAGCGTCACGCCGCCGGATGTCTCGTTAAAGGCGTCGAGCAGGAGCTTGCCCGTGTCGTTGAGCTCGCCGAGCTTCGCGCCGAGTACCTAGATCGGAAGAGCACACGTCTGAACTCCAGTCACCGCTCATT
>CAYMLM010000312.1:0-3128 GCA_964391385.1 uncultured Papillibacter sp. | reverse complement strand
CTCAACATCCGCCACAACATGATCATCATCGGCGCCGGGCATCTCGGCCAGGCGCTGGCCCGCCATTCCGCGTTTGAGAAGGACGGATACAGCGTTGTCGGCATTTTCGATGTGAATCCGCACCTGATCGGCCAGGAAATCAGGGATATTGAAGTCATGCACGTAAGCAAGATTACCGATTTTGTCCGCAGCAATGAGGTCAATATCGCCGTCATCACCGTACCGCGCACCTATGCCAAGGAGGTCGCCGATCTCGTCACGGAGCTTGGCATCAAGGGCATATGGAATTTTACGTCGGTCAAGCTGACGGTGCCGGACGATGTCGCCGTCGAAAACATCCATTTGAGCGACAGCCTGATGGCGCTGGGCTACTACATGAAAGTCACCAAGGAGAAATAACTGAATGTGTGAAAACGCCCGCACAGCACCGTGCGGGCGTTTTTTTGACTGATCTATTTCAGATACAGGCCGGCTACGTTCAGATCCGTGTCGAATACGATCGTATAAGTCCGCGCCGCATTTTCATACTTGCAGCTGACGGCCGCAACGATATACTGGTCGCCGGCTTTATCCGTCTGGCCGGCTGTGCTGACGCTCCTGATTTCGACGAAAGCGCCGGCATCCTTGAGATACGGGTCCCAGGCGGCCTTGAAGTCCTCGGCCGTCGTAAGAGACTGAAGGTCTTCGCGGAACAGGGCGACGATCGCGTCATAATCCTGCACCGCAAGCACGTCCGTCACTTCCCGCGCCCGCTTGTCCGCAGCGTCCTTGTCATACTCAAAAGAAGGGCCGCAGGCGGCTAACAAGAACAGCAGAACGGCGGTCAATGCAAGTATGACGTATTTCCCGAATTTTTTCATGGGTTGTCAACTCCTTTTGATTTTTTATGCTCAATGACAAGAAAGACCAGCATGATGAGCGCGAAAACGCCGGCATACGCCTCGATGAGAAATATAGACGCGCCGAATTCGCCGATGACGAGCCCCGCGTCCAGGACCGTGTGCAGGACAAAAGCCAGCAGCAGCCATAACGGTTTTTTAAGACGGACGGCTTTGAGCACCATGACGGAAAACGCGATCTGCGAAATCATTGCGAAAATCCGCTCGACTCCTCCGGCAAAGACATTTCCGGCCGGGGAGGGGGAGCTGTTCATGATAAGGATCGCAAACGAGCTGAGACCGACGAAGAGGACGGCTTCGATGCCGCCGTGCCCGATGCCGAACGCGATGCCGTCATTCAGGCGATGCCGGTCCTTCATGAACAGCTTCATGACGATCCAGCGCCCGCCCTCCTCGAACAGGGCTGCCGTCGCCCCGAAGAACAGGTAGTATAGGACCGGCTGCGTCATGTACAGCAGCGTCATGGAGGGCATCGGGCCGAGCACCAGCCAGTTGAGCGTCAGACGGATTCCCTGAAATAAGGAAAACGTCAAAACGCCCAGCAGGATCGGCTTGAGATAGCCTTTTTTCTTTGCCGCCAGCCAGACTGCCGCGCCGACAGGCAGGACGAAGGCCGCCAGGAACGAAAACAGGCTGCTCAGGATTATCATTGAATCTCCCCCTTTTCAATAAATCATGCGGCGGTGTCCGCCGGAACGTGCCGCGCGGCGAGAAGCGAATAGACCTCAAGCGTCTCATCATTGTCCGACGCGCCGAAAACATACGCATCCTCAGCGGTCCGGATGACAAGAAACGGCGGCACCTGAGGGTTGAGACAGACGCTGCAGGGTCCGATCCCGTCAAAGCTGAAGCGGCCTTTGAGCAGCGTCTCCATGCCGATACCGTATGTCCGGATTCCGTCGGGCAGCTCGCTGAGCAGATACGCCGACTGGATATCGTCGAGCAGGATTTCATACGCGGGCCGCCCGTGTGAAGCGGTGATTTGCGCATCCGTCGACGCAAGCGTGACGGGCGTGGACTCTGTTTTGATCATCTGCAGCCCGATAAAAGGCAGGAATAAGAGAATAAGAAGGGTTATGCCAATGAGGATTTTGCCTGCCGGCATGGCCACGTTGATCGTCGCGCCGATGCCTGTGCGTCGGTTGACGATGAAATGCCGGTCCTTCGGGTTGTTGTACAGCATGCCGAATAGCCAGTTGTCGTCGTCGTCGGTGTAGATAGACCGGCCGCTTTCGGCCGTCAGCCGCTGCTGTATCCTCCGCGTTTTTAGCTCCGCGTTCATAAGAAAGACAAGAAGCGCCAACGTGTATGCTACAGAGGTTACCGGCATGACGAGCCCAGCTTTTCCGAACAGCCAGATGACAAGACTGTACAGGCCGCTCATCCATGTGACGAACAGCCAGCATTTGCCCCAATTGTACCGGCGGACCTGTGTCAGCGCGGCGTTGACAGGGGTGTTTTCATCGACGACCTCCGTCTTCTGATGAAAGGCTAGCCGATAGAGGAAGTAGAAACCGCCCGTCATGACGGAAAACGTCAAGTAGACGATCAAAAGCGGCCAGAATTCGTCGCTTCCCCTGAGCGTTAGAACGGCGTGAATAACCGGAATAATACTGAAAACGAATGGCGGGATAAACAGCCAGACGTTCAACGCTTTCCGTGGGGTGAGCGCAAGCTTCACATCCACCAGCATGAGGCCGGCCGCTTCGCCGAACCAGCCGTTTCGCCGCTTGAGCGCTTTGAGCTTCCTGTGGCTGCGGATATAAAGCATGGCCGGCAGCGCCAGCACGGCTATCAGCCAGATAAAATACCAGCTCATGAAGACGGCATGGCTTTCAATGAAGATAATCGGGGAAGCCAGCAGCAGGATCACGGCTAATATAACGGACTGGAGCGTCACATATTCCGCGACGACCGACGTCACAGAGGGGTCTGCGCGGGCCGAAAGCGGAAGCGTTACGCCCAGAACGATGTTTTTTTTCGGCTTGGCTTCGTTGCGCAGGACTAAATAAAAAATGACGGGTATCGGGATAAAGCAGACGGACAAAATGATTTTTATCAGCACGGTTCAGACCTCCCGCTCCTCATACATCTGTTCTGCCAGCTGAATGAACGCCTGTTTCGGAATGCCGCCCAGCTTCGCTTCCGAGATGATCAGCCTCAGCTCCGATTTCATTTTTTCCGAGATTGTGCGCTCGCCGGTTTTCCCGAGGACGACGGCGCCGCTTA
>CAYMLM010000311.1:0-3136 GCA_964391385.1 uncultured Papillibacter sp. | reverse complement strand
AAGGCCAGCAGCAGGACGGGCCGCGCGGCCCGCTCCCTGCCGGACGAGCCGAAGGATCAACAGCCGGTAAGTCAGGGGAGCACTCAGCAGCATCTGTCATAAACCCATCAATTCTTTTTGGAGGTACACCTAATGGAACTCAAACCCCTTACCCAGGATTTGTCGATTTTGAAAAAATTCAATTTCGACCGTCAGCCTGTCGGCGTCAAATACCTGTATCATAAGCCTGAGGAGATTTCCCAGCTGGATAAAGAGCTGGCGCTGTGCGAGATGTTCAAGGAAGCCCAGAATCGGGAAACCCCGTTTTATATTACAAAAGAGAACGAGGACTGCAGCGGCAAAATGCCTATGGGCTGGATGGGGATGGAGCCCTGGGCCGAAGCGGGACAAATCGGAGAGAAATTCGAGATCTTTCAGGCCCCGCGCGCCAATCAGAGGCTTTACCAGCATTTTCACATATTCAAACCCGGTATCGTCAATTACGTCGCCTTTGCAAGACTCGACGCTTTGACGTTTGACCCGGATATCCTCATACTGACGACGAAGCCGTCTCAGGCGGAAATCGTCCTCAGGGCCATGTCGTATTCCAACGGTGAGCTTTGGCAGCCGAAAGCAACGCCCGTGCTGGGCTGCTCATGGCTGTATGTCTATCCTTACGAGTCGGGCAACGTCAACTATATGATGACGGGAATGCACTTCGGAATGAAGGCGCGGGAAGTATTGCCCGAAGGGTATGTTCTGATCTCGATTCCCTATAACTGGATCCCGACGATCCTGCAGAACCTGAAGGAAATGAAATGGGAGCTTCCGGCGTATACCGCCGGCAGGGAAGAATGGATGAAGGCCGAGGAACAGGCATACAAGGAATTAAAGCAACAGGCGTGACAATAGCAGATTCGTTGTTATGCAATAGACGGCACGAGATACAGTTTTACCGCTTTTATTGTTAAGAGCCGAAGTCTCACGACTTCGGCTCAGGGCGCCGACAAAGTCGACACCCTGAAAATATTCAAAGGAAGGACACGGCCTTCCTTCAAATATTGCGCCTGCGGGCGGGAATTTGACGTGAAGGGGGCTTCGCCCATGCACAGCGCACTGTGCATTGCGCCCCCCTCACAGACCCCCTGCGCAAGACTTGTTTATCGGTGTCTTTGTCTACAAGAAGCTTGCATGACGGCCGCTTCCGTCGTGCGCGACGGAAACTCTGCGAGGCTTTGAACCGAATTAGCACTTTGTCTGCACGTTGAGCCGAAGTCTCATGACTTCGGCTCTTCGCCGCATCGCTATAAGTACGCTTATAGCAGACAACGCAGGAAAATTACAATTTACCGGAAAGGTGTGGTATAATCCCAATATCAAAAATTGTGTCTTAGAATAAAGGGGAAAATCAAAAGATGAAGGTAATGCTCGTCGGATGCGGGGCTGTGGGGCTCTCTCTGGCATCCGCGCTTTACAGGAGCGAAGCTGACGTAGATCTGATCGCAAGGGGCGAAACGGCCCGGGCCGTCCGGAATTTTGGCATCGAACGGCGCGGGATCCTGGGACAGGCCGTGATCCGGCCGGAAGCCATACGGATTTACGATACGATCGAAAACGCGCCGGGCGGCTACGACTATATAGCCGTCAGCGCCAAAACGACGGCGAACGCCGACATCGCCGAAAGCCTGGCTCGCCGGAAAGAGGATATTCTGAACGCGGAAGGCTGCATCGTGCTTTTCCAAAACGGGTATGGAAACGAACAGGCCTATATCAAGACGTTCAATAAGCACCGGATATACCATGCGAGCTTTGCCATCGGCTTCAAGCGCCCGGAGCCTCATGTCAGCGAGGCGACGGTCATAACGGCGCCCGTATCGATCGGGAATATCTTCGGTTTTCCGGCCGAGCAGTGCAAATCGTTTTCCGAGACGATCGACCGGGGCGGAATCCCCTGCGGTTTGACCGAGGAAATCAATAAAACCCTGTGGGCAAAGCTGCTGTATAACTGTACCCTCAATCCGCTCAGCGCCATATTGGGGACTAACTACGGCGGACTGCTGAACAGCGAGAGCGCGATTTCGCTGATGGAAGGGATCATAAACGAGGTTTTTGCGGTCATGCGCGCCTCGGGTCACGAGACCTTCTGGGAAGACGCCGAGGCGTATAAAAAGGATTTCTTCGACAGAATCTATCCGCCCACGTACGGACACCGCTCCTCTACGCTGCAGGATATCGAGCGCAAAATCCCGACCGAGATCGACAGCATCAACGGCGCGGTTGTCAGAATGGGCCGGCAGGTAGGCATTGCCACGCCGCGCAATATGGTCATCACCCAGATCATCAAATCGATGGAAGACCTTTATTGTTTAAGCTGACCCGACGGAACGGCGGAAGGAAAAGAACAGCCTGCGGGTGCCTGCGGGCTGTTCTTTTATTGAAGATATGGACAACTTTACGGAAACGGCAAGCCGCCTTTGTAGCGGGACCATTTTATGAATGATCGTAAAAAATGCACAGAAATAGGTTAAATTGTATGTATTGCGTCAAAATTCATGGTATAATCAGCGATGCGTAAATCTGGAAATTTGATCGGAGTATTGTACATGGGGTTTTTCAAAAGACATAAACGTGCCATATGGATCACCCTCGCGGTATGCGTGCTCGCGGGGGCGGGAGCGCTGTACTATCTCAAGACGTCGAAGTCGGCCTTCGCCAGCAGTTTCCGGGCGTTCGTGGTGGACTGCATCAGCGATACGGGCGTCCCGCGGCGTCCGGATTTAAAGAAGGGACTCGCCGTGACGGCCGAAACGGTGTATGTAGACGGTGCTGTCGGCGAGATGCCGGAATCGGTCTGGGAGCATGACGTCAAGGTCGTTTATGAGACGGCGGACGGATTTGTATTCGGAGATTATGCCGCCGGCTTTTCCGTGGCTCTGCCGGCCGATATGACGGCCGACCTCTCGCTCAGTCCGAAATACGCGGCCTTCCGGAGCGCCGACGCCAAAATCGTCATCAGCAAGGAATGGGCCGTCGGCGAGGAGACGCCCGATTATCTCGCGTTTTATTTTTACAGGTTCCTGCTCAGCAATGAGTATCGGGCGGCCAACAATAAGATCGGAAGAGCACACGTCTGAACTCCAGTCACCGCTCATTATCG
>CAYMLM010000310.1:0-3154 GCA_964391385.1 uncultured Papillibacter sp. | reverse complement strand
ACGAGCTTGTGTTCAACCAGCTCGGCATCCACCCGCGGGACACGACCATCCGCCTGATCGCCGACAAGCTCAAGGCCAAGGGCAAGCTCGTCGTCTCGGAGTACTTTTAAAGGGCAAAATAAAGCAGCCGGCGCTCACAGCCGGCTGCTTTCATTTTACAGTGTTCACTTTTTTTTGTCATAGACGCGCTGCGCGCTCAGCCGCACGTCGGCCTGGACCCATACGGCGCCCACGGCGATATAAGCCGGGATTCTGTACCCCATCCAGACAAAGGCAAACGCCATGACCGCAAACATAAGAGTCGCCGCAATGTTGGCCGCCGCGCCGGCCGCCCGGCCCACCTGGACGTTCCGCTCGTCCTTCATAAGGATCTCCTCCGCCTTCAGCTTCGCGGCGGGGGCAAACCTCAGGTATAAAAGCCGTATGACGCTGAGAATAAAGAGCACCGCGCCCATACCCGTGAACATGCCGAGCAGCATCGCAACGTTGCCGGGCACGTCCGGCTCAGTCAGTATGCCGACAAGCCCGAACGCCAGGGACACAATCCCAACCAGTATCATAACGTACCAATATTTTCTATTCCTGATAGCTTTACATAACATTTTGTCCATCCTCCTCATAAATGAATACGTCTTCAATGCTCATTTTGAAATACCGCGCGATCTTGAACGCCAGGAGAATCGAGGGATTGTACCGCCCGTTCTCCAGCGAGCCGATCGTCTGCCGCGAGACCTCCAGCGCCGCCGCCAGCTCCTCCTGGCGGATCCCGCGGGCTTTGCGTATTTCCTCCAGTCTGTTTTTCAAAGGCACCGCCCCTTAATGGAAAGTTCGCTTTACATTTCCGACTATACCACGGTCCCCGAAAAATGTCAAGCACGCTTTCCATTTTTTCTTTCGCATTTTTTCATATGAAACGTATTCACCGTCCCGATCAAAAACCGATCCGTCTGTTATTGAAACCTCCGGCCGTTTCCGCTATTATATAAGTAGCTTATGGTGAATGAAGGAGACAAGCAATGCTGAAGTACCCGCACCTTTTTGAGCCGATCCGGCTCGGTCATACGCAGTTTCGCAACAGAATTTTTGCATCCCCGATCTCGGAGCGCGCCCTCGACTCAAAAAACAGGCCGGACCCCGACTGCATCGCCTTTTATGAGCAGAAGGCCATGGGCGGCGTCGCCTCCGTCTGCGTCGGGGACTGCGTCGTCGAAACCACGCACGGGCTCTATGGGGAATTTATGGTCCATCTGGACGACCCTTCGACGCGCCGGTCTTTAAACCTGCTGTCGGCCGCCGTCCGGCGCCAGGGCGCGGTCGCATCCGTCGAGCTGCAGCATGCCGGCCTGTACGCGTACGCTTCACGGCTTTCGGGCAACCGGGTTTACGGTCCCGTCGCGGGCGCCGACGCGCAGGGCAACGAATACGGCGAAATGCCGGAAGACGTCATCTGCCGGACGATAGAGGCTTACGCCAAAGCGGCCGCCTGGGTCAGGCAGTGCGGCTTCGGCATGGTGACGATCCATGGCGGGCACGGCTGGCTCATGAGCCAGTTCATGTCCCCCAAGGTCAACCGCCGCTGCGACAGGTGGGGCGGCAGCCTGGAAAACCGCATGCGCTTTCCGCTGGCCGTCATCGAGGCCGTCCGGAAAAACGTCGGCCCCGGCTTCCCCATTG
This sequence comes from uncultured Papillibacter sp., assembly GCA_964391385.1. Taxonomy (GTDB): domain Bacteria; phylum Bacillota; class Clostridia; order Oscillospirales; family Oscillospiraceae; genus Sporobacter. The sequence continues at coordinate 1,480 of CAYMLM010000310.1, read as the reverse complement.
AGATCCGCATCAGCGGCTCGGAGGTCACGCCTTCGGGCTACGATCTGGACGAGGGCATCGCGATCGCGAAAATGCTCGACGGCCGCGTCGACCTGATTCATGTCTCGGCCGGCCATCACGAGCACCCCGAGGTTTTCACCGTCACCCACCCGAGCATTTTCTGCGAGGACAGCTGCAACGTCAAATATGCCGCCGCCATTAAGAAGCACGTCAAAACGCCGGTCGCCTCCGTCGGCGCGCACTGCGATCCCGAGCTGCTGGAAGAGATCATCGCCTCCGGGCAGGCCGATATCGTCGAAATTGCCCGCGCGATCATGGCGGATACAGACCTGGCGGCCAAAGCCCGCGCGGGCAGAGCGGAGGACATCCGCCCCTGTCTGCGGTGCCTGGCCTGCTTTTCAAACCTCATCACAAACGACCAGATCTGCTGCGCGGTCAACCCGCTCGTCGGCCGCGAGCTGGAATATCGCTATGCGCTCCCCCCGTCCGAAAAAAGGACGGTTCTGGTCGCGGGCGGCGGCATCGCCGGCATGCAGGCCGCCATACGGGCCTCCGCCGACGGCCACAGCGTCATCCTGTGCGAAAAAAGCGACCGCCTGGGCGGCGTTTTAAAGTGCGAGGAAAACGTATCGTTTAAACGGAAGATCAGGGACTATCTGGCCTATCAGGTCCGGATGATCCAAAAAGCGCCGGTCGACGTCCGTCTGAGCACGGAAGTGACGCCGGAGCTGGCCGCCGGGCTCGCGCCCGACGTGATCATCGCCGCGCTCGGCGCGCGGCCCGTCGTCCCTCCGATCATCGGAATTGACGGGAAAAACGTCCTGAGCGCGGAATACGTCTACAACCACCTCGGCGGCGTCGGCCGCAGGGTCGTGATTTTGGGCGGCGGGCTTGTCGGCGTCGAACTGGCCATCCATCTGGGGAACGAGGGGTGCGAGGTCACCGTCGTCGAGATGATGCCGGCGCTGAACAGCGGCGGCAACATCCTGCACCAGCTCGCGCTGGACGTCGAAATCAAAAGGCTCGGCATCAGGCTGGCGCTGGGCGTGAAAGCCACGCGGATCACCGGCGGGGGCGTTTACGGCGCCGCAGACGGTTCCGAGACGTTTTACGAGGCCGATACGGTCGTCTGCGCCGTCGGTCAGGCGCCTTTATACGAACAGGCGGACGCGCTGCGCGCGTGCGCGCCGGAGTTTCACATCATCGGAGACTGCGGCGTGTCGAAGAACATCCTGCAGGCCACGTCCATGGCGGACGCAGCGGTCAGAAACATCGGCAGGCTGCGCTGAGCCGGTTCCCCCAAACTACTGAACTGAAACAGCGTCATCCGCAGATATAAAGACGCCGCATCGTACGTGGATGCGGCGTCTCAGGCTGTAGACGAAGCCCAGTGGGCTTCGTCTACAAGAAGCCTGCATGACGGCTGCTCAGCCACAGCCGAGATCGGAAGAGCACACGTCTGAACTCCAGTCACCGCTCA
>CAYMLM010000309.1:0-3154 GCA_964391385.1 uncultured Papillibacter sp. | reverse complement strand
CAATAAATGCGTATAAAAGGAACAGGGGACCGATTCTCCCCTGTTCTTTTTCAAATCCTTAAACCTCGGGTATCATATTTACGAAGTCCCGCGCTTCTTTCGACACGTCGTTTGTCCGCCACGCTATAATCATATAGGGCGGGTCCGGCAGCGGCGGCATCTGGTAAAACTTGAGGTCCCTTTCAAACCAGTCCTCGTTGCTGTACCCCAGCAGCGCCAGTCCCTTTCCCTGCTTGACGGCAAGGACGAGGGACGGGAAATTGGGCATATGCAGGATCTGCTTCGGCGTGAACCCGAGCTGGGCGCATCGCTCATATTCGTTATGCTCCGTGTAGCTGGGCGATACGAAGTAAAATACCTCCTTGTCCAGCTCCCTGAGCGGCAGGCTTTCGCAGGCGGCCAGCCGGTGTTTGCTTGACATCATGATATATAAGTCATGTGTTTCCACTTTCTTGTACGATACTTCCTTGAGGTTTTCCACGACGAAACTGACCGTGTGTATGAGATCCACCTGACCGGTCAGAAGCGCGTTCCTGAGCTCCTTAAACTCAAAAAGCTCCTCTATGACGGCCACCTCCGGATATCTGCCCCGATACGCTTCGACCGTCCTGTCATATACGTTGACCGGCCGCTCGGATGTGTACAGCGAGGTATGGCTGGTGTGGCTGGCAATGTGCAGGACCTTTTTCGGAGGAGCGGACATGAGCTGCGCGTCTTTGAAAGCCTTCAGCATTTTATTGTAAAGGGGGGATATTTCTTCGCGCAGGTATTCGCCCTCCTTCGTCAGCTCAACGCCGTGGCTCTTCCGGTTAAAAAGCGTCAGTTTGCTGACTTTTTCAAGCCGGCTGATAATTTTGCTCAGAGCCGGCTGGGAGATATACATGACCTTGGCAGCTTCCGTAAAGCTTAAATATTCGGCAACGGTGAGAAACGCGACGATCTGCTGCAGCGTGATATCGAGCATCGGCAACACATCCATGTCAAATCATTTGGCGCCAGACTTCGCGTCATTATTATAACACATGTCACCGGGAAAAGAAATCTCGGTTGTTTTCTGTATAACCTCCCCGGTCGGGCATTTCAAACAGATGCGCTCCGGTCTTTTTTCCTTATGCGTTTATTTAAATCGCTCGTTGGATTTGGTATAATAACCGGCAGAGGACGCCATATTCAAAAAAGGGGGATAACTCCTTGTCCGTGATTACCATTTCAAGACAAATGTGCAGTTTCGGAGACGATGTCGCGACGGCCGTATCGCGCCGGCTCAATTGGGAGCTCATCTCCAGAAAGGATTTATTTGCCCGTTTCCCGAATATAGCCGCAAATCCCTACGAGCTGACCATGCTGGCCGAAAGCGCCAAATATTACTTAAAGCCCGGCGCCGGCGGAGAAACGTATCTGGGCAGCTTGAAGCGGGCTCTTCAGGACTATCTCCGCGACGGCTCGGCCGTCCTGACGGGGTTCGGCTCCCAGGTGATCTTTGCAGACTGGGAAGACGCGCTTCATGTCCGGATCATTGCCTCGAAAAAGGTCCGCATCGCCAGGGCGAAGAAGCAATACCGCGTTTCGGATGAGGAAGCGGAAAAAATACTCGACAAGGCGGACAAAAAGCACCGGAAATTCGTATCCACGGTTTTCGGCGTCGACTTGTCCGATCCCTCGCTGTATCACCTGATCCTCAACACCTCCGCCCTGTCCGTCGACGAGTGCTCGGCCGGCATCCTCGCCCTGTATCAGGAGCGCGAGCGCTTAAGGCAAATGGAAAGACAGTTGCGACACAGCGACGTACAAAGCAACCTGTCCGAGCGGCCGGCGCTGAAAAACCAGTCCGAGGAGGAATTCGCCAGGCTCCTGGATATGTATCAGCTCGACTGGAAATACGAGCCGAAGACATTCCCGATCGAGTGGGACGCCGAGGGCAACGTGACGGCGGCCTTTTCGCCCGATTTTTATCTGACAAATTTCGACACGTATATAGAGCTGACGACGATGGATCAAAAGTATGTCACGTCAAAAAATAAAAAAGTCAAGAAGGTGCGCGAGCTGTATCCCGGCACAAATATCAGCATCGTCTACAAAAAGGATTTCGAGTCGCTCATTGAGCGCTTCAATCTGAATAAAGGTGACCTGTAATGAAAAAGGATGCCCCCGAGGAGATCATCTTCAGCGAAGAGGACATAAGAGCCCGGGTCCGCGCGCTCGGGGAACAGATCGCTTCCGATTACGCCGACAAGGAACTGATCCTGGTGGGCGTGCTGAAAGGCGCCGTTTTTTTCCTGTGTGATCTGGCAAGGGCGATTGACCTGCCGATTCAGATCGACTTCATATCCATCGGCGTACAGCCGGGCCGGACGGGCGTCGTTCAGATACTTAAGGACCTCGATTATGATATTGGCGGAAAGCACATCCTTGTCATCGAGGACATCATCCGTTCGGGACTTACGACAGGCTGTATTATGCAGAATCTCGAGGGACGGGGCGCCGTCAGTCTCAGGATCTGCACGCTGCTGCAGTGCCCCGAGGAGCAGCTCATCAATCTGCCGATCGCTTACGTGGGATTTAAAATCTCCAGGACAAGGCTTCTGGGCTATGGCCTGGACGTGAATGAAAAAGGGCGGAACATCCCGTTTATCGAGAAAATAATATAGACGGGGAGGATATCCCCGTCTATAAATACAGCTCCAGCGAACCTTCTAAAACATACTTCTGCTCGATAATCCCTTACGCAAAAGTTTCTAAATCTTACTTCCAAACGTCCATTCCTGGCGGTCAATACCTTGGCTTTCGCCAATTTACCTCTCCGACGCGAAACTTGGCCCTTCCGCTTGATCCACAGCCCGCTACATTTTCATGTCGCCGCGGCCGCCCTTTTGCTCTCCACGAATGTGGCGGTTTAACGATCCGAACTATATCTTGTCGGTGTTCCCTGGAGCGTGTTTTTAGTATACAGGTGCGATAAAAAGATATCAAGGACACTGAAAGACCGTATTTGTCCGATTTGGACGGTTTAGCATAACGTAGCTTGTGTTATCGCAATTTATCTTCATTTTCTAAAAAGATCTCTTATAATACTGGCCTATATTTGTGCAATAAAGCTAAACATGAAAAAGATCGGAAGAGCACACGTCTGAACTCCAGTCACCGCTCATTATCT
>CAYMLM010000308.1:0-3194 GCA_964391385.1 uncultured Papillibacter sp. | reverse complement strand
GCCAGATACCTGTCGACGGCGTCGGCCGCGTCGCGGCCTTCCCGGATGGCCCAGACGACCAGGCTTTGACCGCGCCGCGCGTCTCCCGCGGCGAACACGCCGGGGACGCTGGCGGCATAGACGCCTTCCCGGGCGTCAATATTGCTTCTCTTGTCCTGCGCGAGGTCGAGCTCGCGCGGGATCGTATCCGCCGGCCCCAGAAAACCCATTGCGATGAGGACAAGCTGCGCCGGCCAGACCTTCTCGGTGCCCGGAACCTCCTTCATGGAACCGCCGCTCCAATCCACCTCGACCGTGTGCAGGGCCTTGACGCGGCCGTTTCCGTCGCAGTCGATTTTCTTTGTCGTCAGACAGAAGTGCCTCGGGTCTTGCCCGAAAAGCTCGATGGCCTCTTCCTGCCCGTAGTCGGTCTTGAACGTTTTGGGCCATTGGGGCCAGGAGTTTTCATCGGACCTTTCAACCGGCGCGGCGGGGAGGATCTCAAACTGGGCGACGCTTCTGCAGCCGTGCCGGATGGACGTGGCCACGCAGTCCGTGCCGGTGTCGCCGCCGCCGATGATGATGACGTCCTTGTCCTTTGCCGAGATGTAACTGCCGTCCGTGAGGTTGGAATCGAGCAGGCTCTTCGTGTTGGCCGCGAGGAAATCGACGGCGAAGTGGATGCCCGCGCAAGCTCTGCCCTCCACGTTGAGGTCGCGCGGATTCTTCGCGCCGATGCACAGGACGACGGCGTCGAAATCCTCCGTGAGTTTTTTAGCCGGGATGACAGCGCCGACCTCGACGCCCGTCTTAAATTCGATGCCCTCGGCTTCCATGATTTCGAGCCTGCGTGTAATGACGCTCTTCTCGAGCTTCATATTCGGGATGCCGTACATCAAAAGGCCGCCGGGCCTGTCGTCCTTTTCGTACACCGTGACGCTGTGACCCAGACGGTTGAGCCGGTCGGCGCAGGCCAGGCCCGAAGGGCCGGAGCCGACGACGGCGACCTTTTTGCCCGTCCGCGTCTTGGGGGGGCGCGGCTGGACCCAGCCGTGCTCGTAGGCGTATTCGATGATCGTACGCTCGTTGAGCTTGGTGGCCACGGCATCGCCGTCCAGTCCGAGCGTGCAGGAGCCTTCGCAAAGCGCCGGACAGACGCGCGAGGTGAATTCCGGGAAGCTCGACGTTTTCATCAGGCGTTTAAAGGCTTTTTCCAGCAGGCCCTTGTAAAGCAGCTCGTTCCACTCCGGGATGAGGTTGTTCAGAGGACAGCCGGAAGCCACGCCGCCGAGCATCAGGCCCATCTGGCAGAACGCGGTCCCGCAGTCCATGCAGCGGGCGCTTTGGATGCGCTGATTTTCGAGGGTCATCGCAGTGTGAAAGTCGTTCCAGTCCCTGACGCGTTCGCGGATCGGCCTGTCGGGAGGCAGCTCTCTTTTATATTCCAAAAATCCGGTTGGTTTAGCCATTGATCATACCTCCTTAGTTGCCGCTCAGCCTGGACAGGTCGCGGTTGTTCGCCTCAAACGCGATCATCAGCGCCTCGTCCCCCGAGTAGCCCTCCGAGTATGCCCTGTTGATCGCCTGCATCATGCGCTTGTAGTCGTGCGGGAGCACGCAGACGAACTGCGAGAGCGTCGCGTCCCAGTTTTTCAGCAGCCTTGCGGCTTTCCGGCTGCCCGTGTGGCGTTCGTGATCGACAAGCATCTGCCTGAGCTCTTCCGCGTTTTCGCCGGACACATACGTCAGCTGGACCATGTCCGTGTTGCAGCGGGATCTGAAGCTGCCGTCCTCGTCGTATACATACGCGATGCCGCCCGACATGCCCGCGGCGAAGTTGCGCCCCGTTTTCCCGAGGACGGCCACTCTGCCGCCCGTCATGTATTCGCAGCCGTGATCGCCGACCGATTCCACAACGGCCTTAACGCCGCTGTTTCTCACGCAGAAGCGTTCGCCGGCCGCGCCCCGTATAAAGGCCTCGCCGCTTGTTGCCCCGTAAAAGGCCACGTTGCCGATGATGATGTTGTCTTCCGGCGCGAACGCGACCTGCTCGGGAGGCTTGACGATGATGCGCCCGCCCGACAGGCCTTTGCCGGTGTAGTCGTTGGCGTCGCCCGTCAGCGTGAGCGTGATGCCCTTCGGCAGGAACGCGCCGAAGCTCTGGCCGGAGGAGCCGGCGAAGTTGAGGCGGATCGTGTCGTCGGGCAGGCCGGCGCTGCCGTATTTGCGCGTGACGCGGCTGCCGAGGATGGTCCCGACGGCCCTGTCGGTGTTTCGCACCTCGAGGTCGGCCTCGACCGCTTCGCCGCCGAGGAGAGCGGGCTCGCAGAGGCCGAGGAGGATGCGCGAATCGAGCGTGCGCTCGAGGCCGTGGTCCTGCGGCACCGTCTGATGCAGCTTCGTGCCCTCGGGCACCTCGGGCTTATGCAGGATGGCGGACAGGTCCAGGTTCGTCGCTTTCCAGGAGGCGGGGGGGATATCGGCCTCGAGCATATCGGAGCGGCCCACCATTTCGTTGACCGTCCTAAAGCCCATGGACGCCATATACTCGCGCAGCTCCTGCGCGACAAATTGCATGAAGTTGATGACATGCTGCGGATCGCCCCGGAAGTTTTTCCGGAGCTCCGGATTGTTTGTCGCGATGCCGACGGGACACGTGTCGAGATTGCAGATGCGCATCATGACGCAGCCCAGGGTGACGAGCGGAGCGGTGGCAAAGCCGAATTCCTCCGCGCCTAAAAGCGCTGCCACGGCGACGTCGCGGCCCGTCATCAGCTTTCCGTCCGCCTCGACGACGATCCTGTTTCGAAGATTGTTCATCACGAGCGTCTGGTGCGTCTCGGCGACGCCGAGCTCCCAGGGCAGGCCCGCGTGGCGCATCGCCGTCCGCGGGGACGCGCCGGTGCCGCCGTCATAGCCGGAGATCAGAACGACGTCGGCAAAGCCCTTGGCAACGCCGGCGGCGACCGTGCCGACGCCCGCCTCCGAGACGAGCTTCACGTTGATGCGCGCCTCGGGGTTTGCGTTTTTCAAATCGTAAATGAGCTCCTTCAGATCCTCGATGGAGTAGATATCGTGATGCGGCGGGGGCGAGATCAGGCCGACGCCGGGCGTTGAGTGGCGGACCTTCGCGACCTCGGGATAGACCTTTTTGCCGGGCAGCTGGCCGCCCTCGCCGGGCTTGGCGCCCTGCGCCATCTTGATCTGCAGCTCCC
>CAYMLM010000307.1:0-3209 GCA_964391385.1 uncultured Papillibacter sp. | reverse complement strand
ATCTCCGAATTAGCACTTCGCCGACACATTGAAACGAGGGCCCTGAAAGGCCCTCGTTTTTCAGTCAATACCGCTTAAAACTGGTCGAAGACGGATTCGGCCCGCGCGATGAAGTCCTTGTAATTGCCGCGCGTCACGACGTCCACGGCAACGTTGTACTGCGTCGCCAGGTCGCCCTCGGCGCGAAGCTCCGCCCACAGCGTCTCGTTGGTCGCCCGGCCGTCAATGAGCGCGAGGATGCCCGCCGCCATGGGAACGGCCAGGTCCGTCATATAAACCGGGACCGTGGCGACCCAGCAGGGCGTATCCTCCTCAGATTCCCAAAGCGGGAAACAGAAGTCGTTGCCGGTCGATACCACCAGCACCTCGTCCTGCTTGCCGAGCGATTCGACGGCGCGGGCCGCGCCGACGGCGAAGTCCTCCGCGACGCCGAAGATGAACCAGTATCTGATATCGGAGTTTGCGGACATCGTCGCGGCCGCCTTGTCGAAGCCGGCGTCGACCGAGAAGCCCATGTCGATCACGTCGACGTCAAAGACATTGCCAGCAAGCTCCGGGTAAAGGGCCTTGTACCGGTCCTGCGCGCCGTGCGTGCGGACGTTGAACTCCGTTGCGACGCTGAAGTTGATCGTCATGAAGCCGATGTCGGCAAGGTCAACGTCCCCGAAATAGTCGGTGTAGTTATTTACGAGCCAGTCGACAATGTTGGCGCCCGCCTGATAGCCGTCGAACGAAACCACGGGCTTGAGCGTGTGCCCGTCCTCATCCGCGAAGGTGGTCATCATGTTGATGTAGGGTACGCCCGCCTCCGAACACAGGTCGTCCGTGCGGGGCATGACGTCCTGCTGGGGCGAGAACAAAAAGCCGTCGATGCCCATGTCGATATACGTCTCCACGTACTCGACGTATTTTGACATATCGCCGTCGGCACAGAATGAAACGATTGAGAAGTTCATCTTTTCACCCAGCCGCTCCAGGACCGTAAACACGTTGGCGCTGATCGGCACGGGTATGCCGTACAGATAGACCAGCTTATACGGGTCCCGGGCAAAATAGTCCACTTCGTCCGTTATGTATCCGACCGTTCCGCTGTCTTCCGGTCCGGCGCTCGCCTGCGCGCCGGTATCGGGCGAAGGCTCGGCGCTCGCCTGCGCGTCGGTCCCGGGCGAGGGCTCGGCGCTCGGCGCGCCGACGGACGGCGAGGATGACGTGTCGGCGGTCTGCTTTTCTCCGCAGGCGAAAAGGGAGAACGCCAGGAGTACTGCCAATAGGAAGGCTGCCGTTTTTTTCATCAATTTTTCCTCCGTTTCTTACTTTAATATCTGTTTGTAGGGCTGCTTACAGGCGGGAAACCGCCGGCTTTGGGCATTCTGACATGCATTGTCAGTAATTTCGCGTGTCCGCTATGTATTTTTTATAGTTTATCACATCTTTCGTCGAGGATATACCAAGAATTTGTTTACGCCATTCAACAGCCTGTTTCCGGTACGGGCCGGCGCTCGCCATGCCTTCGGGGCGCGCAGCGCATGCGGCGCCCGTACAGCCTTAAACAAATCTTAAACAATTCGGCGCTTCATTTTTAAGAATTCATCCGGTACAATAATCGGCGGAGAGTGATGGTATGTACACTATACTGATCTGCGACGACGAGCCCGATATCGTGTCCGCCCTCAAAATCTACCTGACGGCGGAAGGGTATAACGTTATGGAGGCCTCGAACGGCCGGCAGGCGCTGGAGCTTTTGGGCAAGACGGAGATACATCTGATCCTGATGGACATCATGATGCCCGGGCTCGACGGCATCGGCGCGACGGCCCGCCTGCGGGAGTCCAAAAATATCCCCGTCATCCTGCTGACGGCGAAAAGCGAGGACACCGACAAGGTGCTCGGCCTGAGCATCGGCGCCGACGATTACGTCACGAAGCCGTTCAATCCGGTGGAGCTGCTCGCGCGCGTCAAGGCCCAGCTGCGGCGGTACACCAGCCTGGGCGGGATGAAAACCGCGGGCGGGAGCATCCGGATCGGCGGCATAACGCTCTGCGACCGCGAAAAGCTGGTGACGCTCGACGGCGAGCCGGTGTCCCTCACGCCGACGGAGTACGAGATTTTGAAGCTGCTCATGGAAAATCCGGGCAGCGTGTACTCGTCCCGCCAGATCTACGGCCGCGTCTGGGCCGACGGCGCTTACGGGGCGGAGGGCGCCGTCGCCGTACATATCCGCCATCTGCGCGAAAAGCTCGAGATCAATCCCTCCGAGCCGAGATACCTCAAGGTCGTCTGGGGTCAGGGTTATAAAATCGAACGGGGTGACAACCGATGAAACAACTTACGCGCAAGACGGGCGCCAAGGCCATAGCTGTCGTTTTATTTGCCGTTTTTATCGCCATCGCGGCCTGTTCTTTTATCGGCGTCGTTTATATGCAGGAAAGCAATTTCTTTGATAATAACGGATACTCTTTCTATGATTCGCATGTCTGTGCGGACATTACATACGGATACGCAAAAACCGTCTATTTTCAGTATCTGCCTTTGACACAGCAATTGGAATTATCGGAAGAAGAAGCGTTTGAACTGGAAAAATTGAAAGCGTCCTTTTCCCCGGATAACACGAATTTCCTTTTTACCGTCCGGGACGAGACCGGTGCTACGCTACTGACAAACTATACCGGCCAGAATTACGGCACGATACAAACTTACCAATTTGACGCGACCTCCTACGAGCAAAACGGTTCCAGCGCGTCGTACACCCCGATGACGACAGAAGAGTATGAAGAACTGGCCGACAAAGCTTACGATGTCACCTGCTACGTGAAAGACCCCATTACCGCTCAGGACAGATACTATTCGCCTTATACGACGTCCGAGGCACTATACGCGTCGCGATACCTGATCGTCGCCGCCACCGTTATATCGGTCGTACTGGCGCTCGTCGTGTTTATCTTTCTCATGTGCTCCGCCGGACGGAAAAAAGACAGGGACGAGATCGTCCTGTCGGGTCTCAACAAGCTGCCGCTTGATCTGTATGTCGCCGCTGCCGTACTGATTTCCGTTCCCCTGACGAACGTCGCTTTCTCATATGGCGGCTTCGTGCACTCCGTATGGTGGGCGATGGGGATGACGGCCGTTTTGACAATGCTCAGCCTTCTGGTGCTGTCCGTGTGCATGTCCTTTGCCGCGCGGGTCAAGGCGGGCCGATGGTGGGAAAACAC
>CAYMLM010000306.1:0-3224 GCA_964391385.1 uncultured Papillibacter sp. | reverse complement strand
CGGAATTCGTCTTCGACGGCGATATCTGAATACCCGCCCGCCCGCCAAAATCATGGTATAGGGTAAGTTCAAATTTGACCCCCCCAACAAACCATGTCAATTCAACCATTCCATCGAATATACATGAAGGAGAATCCCAATGGTCCGATTAAACGAAAACTTCCTGAAGCTGCCCGGCGGATACCTCTTCCCCGAAATCGCTCGGCGCGTGCGCGCCTTTACGGCCGAAAAACCGCCGATGCCGCTCATCAAGCTGGGCATCGGCGACGTGACGCAGCCGCTGTGCACCGCCGTGATCGGCGCGATGCACAGGGCGACCGCCGAAATGGCGCACAAAGAGACGTTCCGCGGCTACAGCGACGATTCCGCCGGTTACGATTTCCTGAGAACCGCCATTGCCGATATGGATTACAGGGCGCGCGGCGTCGGCATCCAGCCGGACGAAATCTTCATATCCGACGGCGCGAAGAGCGACTGCGGCAACATCGGCGACATCTTCTCGACGAACAATACCGTGGCCCTGTCTGATCCCGTCTACCCCGTCTATATCGACGCGAACGTCATGGCCGGACGGGCCGGGACGCTCGGCGCGGACGGCAGATGGTCGGACATCGTCTACCTCCCCTGCACCGAGGCCAACGGGTTCTTCCCGGATCTGCCCGCGCCGGATCAGATCCCCGACATCATCTACATCTGCTCGCCCAACAACCCGACGGGCGCGGCGGCGACGAAGGCGCAGCTGAAGGTCTGGGTCGATTACGCAAACGCCCACCAGTCGGTCATCCTGTTTGACTCGGCGTACGAGGCGTATATCACGGACCCCTCCCTTCCCCACAGCATCTTTGAGATCGAGGGGGCCGAAACGTGCGCCATCGAGTTCCGCAGCTTTTCGAAGACGGCGGGCTTCACCGGCACGCGCTGCGCGTACACCGTCATCCCGGACGCGCTCGAGCGCGGCGGCGTGAAGGTGAACGCGCTGTGGATGCGGCGTCAGAACACGAAATTCAACGGCGTGGCCTATGTCGTCCAGCGCGCCGCCGAGGCCGTCTATTCCCCGGAGGGGCAGCTGCAGACGAAAGAGACGATCCAGTATTACCTGAACAACGCCAGGACGATCCGCGAGGGCTTTGAAAAGGCCGGCATCACGGCGTACGGCGGCGTCAACGCGCCGTACATCTGGGCCAAGACGCCGAACGGGATGCCCTCCTGGGACTTTTTCGACCTGCTCTTGAAAAAGGCCTGCGTCGTCACGACGCCGGGCGCTGGCTTCGGCCCGTCGGGCGAGGGCTTCATACGGCTCACGGCCTTCGGCGACGCGGAGCTGACAAGGCAGGCGGTCGAGCGCGTCGTCGAGGTGCTTTAACGCAATCAAACCTTTAGGGAGGTTTTCTGTTCATGTGCGGTATAGTCGGATATACGGGGACCCGGCAGGCGTCCCCGATCATGCTCGAGGGCCTCAGGCGGCTCGAATACAGAGGGTACGACTCGGCCGGCGTCGTCGTCAGCGGCGAGGGCGGGCTGCAATTGTGCAAGGCGAAGGGCTACGTGGCCAACCTGGCCGAAAGGATCGAGGACGGCAGGCTTCTGCCGGGCGTCACCGGCATCGGGCATACGCGCTGGGCGACCCACGGGAAGCCCTCGGACGAAAACGCGCATCCGCACGTCAGCTCCGCAGGGAAGATCGCGCTCGTACATAACGGTATCATCGAAAATTACCAGAAGCTTCGCGAGATGCTCATCGCCAAGGGCGTGACGTTCAAGTCCGAGACGGACACGGAGGTCGCCGTCAACCTGATCCAGTACTTTTACGAGGGCGACATCAAAAAGGCCGTGGCCGAGGCCGCGCTCCGGATGGAGGGCTCCTACGCGCTCGGCATTATCTGCGAGGACTGCCCGGATACGCTCCTGGCCACCCGGAAGGAAAGCCCGCTGATCCTGGGCGTCGGAAAAGGCGAAAATTTCCTGGCCTCCGACGTGGCCGCGATTTTGAGCTACACGCGCGACGTGTTTTATCTGAACGACGACGAGATCGCCGTCATTACCCCGGACGCCGTCGAAATCTTCACCGGAGAGCTCGAGAAAATCGACCGGGAGATCTCCCGCGTCGACTGGGACATCTCGGCTGCCGAAAAAGGCGGCTACGAGCACTTCATGTTCAAGGAGATCATGGAGCAGCCCGAGGCGCTTCGAAAGACCATCTCGCCGCGCCTGCGGGACGGCCGCATCGTCCTGGACGATATTGTGCTCGAGCCGGATTACGTCAGGGGTCTCAAGAAAATCTTCATCGTCGGCTGCGGCTCGGCTTACCACGTCGGCGTCGTGGCCAAGTACAATCTGGAGAAGACGGCGCGCATCCCCGTCGAGGCGGTCCTGGCCTCGGAGTTCCGGTATGCCTCGCCGCTCGTCGACCGGGACACGCTCGTCATCTGCATCAGCCAGTCCGGCACGACGGCGGACACGATCGCCGCGATGCGCGAGGCCAGGCGCCTCGGCGCGAAGGTGCTTTCGATCGTCAACGTCGTCGGCAGCGTCATCGCGAGCGAGTCGGACTGGTGCCTGTACACGTGGGCCGGCCCGGAGATCGCCGTTGCCACGACGAAGGCCTACAGCACCCAGCTGGCCGTCACGTACCTCATCACGCTCTATCTGGCCGATATCCTGGGTACGATAACGCCCGGCGAGTATGACGCGGCGGTCGCGGGGCTCGTCTCGCTGCCGGCAAAGCTGGACGAGATCCTGCAGGACAAGGAGCACATCCAGTATCTGGCGTCCATCTACTTCAACAAGGAAAACATTTTCTTCATCGGGCGCAACATCGATTACGCGCTGACGCTCGAGGCGTCTCTGAAGCTCAAGGAGATCTCCTACATCCACTCCGACGCGTACGCCGCCGGCGAGCTCAAGCACGGCACGATCTCGCTCATCGAGGAGGGCACGCTCGTCATCGCCATGGCGTCGTATCTGCAGCTCGTGGAAAAGACGGTCAGCAACATCGTCGAGGTCCAGTCGCGCGGGGCGGAGATCCTCACGGTCACGACGGAGAACGGCCGCGAGGCCGTGGCGCACGCCTCCGACAACATCATCGCCGTGCCGGACATCCATCCCCTGCTTTTGGCGTCGCTCGCCGTTGTCCCGATGCAGCTGTTCGCCTACTACGTGGCGCTCGCGCGCGGCTGCAGCATCGACAAGCCGAGAAACCTCGCCAAATCGGTCACGGTGGAATA
>CAYMLM010000305.1:0-3251 GCA_964391385.1 uncultured Papillibacter sp. | reverse complement strand
CAGCCTGGGAATGGAGTCGAAGCCGCGCTGCAGGTCCTCGTCCGTGGGGACATAGTCCGTCATCAGGCCGTTGTGGTAGGCCATGTAGGCCGTCATGTCGAAATAGCCGGTGCCGGACAGTCCGAAGAGGATCGTCTTGGCCTCGCCGGACTCCCTGCACTTCAGGGCCTCGTCGACCGCCGCAAGGATGGCGTGCGACGATTCCGGCGCGGGCAGCAGGCCCTCGGTCTTGGCAAAGAGCACGCCGGCCCTGAACACGTCGGTCTGCGTGACGGCGCGCGCTTCGTCCAGATATCTGTCGTGATAGAGCTGGGAGAGGATCGGGCTCATGCCGTGGTAGCGCAGGCCGCCGGCGTGGTCCGGCGAGGGAATGAACGCCGAGCCGAGCGTGTACATCTTGGCCAGCGGCGTCACCTTGCCGGTGTCGCAGAAGTCGTAGGCGAACTTGCCGCGCGTCATCGTCGGGCAGGACGCCGGCTCGACGGCGATGAAATACGGATTTGCCTTGCCCGTGAGCTTGTCGGCCATGAACGCCGACATCAGCCCGCCGAAGTTCGACCCGCCGCCGGCGCAGCCGATGACGATGTCCGGATACTCCCCGACCTTCTCCATGGCCATTTTGCTTTCAAGCCCGATAACGGACTGGTGAAGCAGCACCTGATTGAGGACGCTGCCGAGCACGTACCGGTACCCTTCGCTTGAGACGGCGACTTCGACCGCTTCGGAGATCGCCGTACCGAGGCTGCCGGTGCTGCCGGGGTCGTCCGCGAGCATTTTTCGCCCGATATTCGTCGTGTCGGACGGCGACGGGATGATCGACGCGCCGTACGTCTCCATGACCGCTTTCCGGTAGGGCTTCTGCTCATAGGAAACCTTGACCATATAGACCTTGCAGTCGAGACCCAGATATTTGCAGGCCATCGACAGGGCCGTGCCCCACTGTCCGGCGCCCGTCTCGGTCGTGACGCCCTTGAGGCCCTGCTTTTTGGCATAGTAGGCCTGGGCGATGGAGGAATTGAGCTTGTGGCTGCCCGAGGTGTTGCTGCCCTCGAACTTGTAGTAGATCTTCGCCGGCGTGCCGAGCTCCTTTTCAAGCCGGTAGGCCCGCATCAGGGGCGAGGGCCGGTACATCTTGTAAAAGTCTCTGACCTCTTCCGGGATCTCGATGAACCGGTCTTTGTCGTTGAGCTCCTGGGCGACGAGCTCGTCACAGAAAACGGGGCTCAGATCCGCTTCGGTGACCGGCTGCAGCGTACCCGGATGAAGAATCGGGCGGTGATCCGTCTTCATGTCGGCGCGCATGTTGTACCACGCGGTCGGGATCTCATCTTCGCTTAATACGATTTTGTAGGGGATGTTGTTCTTTGACATTGTTTTTGTTCTCCTTTCCGATTTTGTGAGACAGGAGGACGCCGTGCATCCGGCGGAATTGTCGTTTGCCGAACGAGTCCGAGGCAAAAGGCGCACTTTGCGCGCGCCGGTCGCGTCAGGCGAGTTCAGCGGACGGCAGGCCGTCGGGGGAAATAAAAATGCCCCTGCCTCTGCTTTAATTTGCAGGGACAAGAGCTTAAACTCCTGCGGTACCACCCGGCTTGACGTCAGTGACGTCCACTCAGCGCACACTGTCATGTGCCGACGTTTTTAACGAAGCGCCCTCTCCGTCTCCCCTACTGACCGGCCCGGCCGGCTTTCGGTTTGCCCTCTCGGGTCCATTCACGATTGGGTCCGCGCCGCATTCCCACCGTCAGCGGCTCTCTGAATCGGATAACAAACCGTTACTTACTCCCGATCAACAGTTTTTCATTCTTTACGCTAGTATATTCTGATTATAGCGGGAAATTTCATGTTGTCAAGGGTTTTCAGAAATTTCTTCGCCGCGTGCTCGCCGGGGCTCTTCCGCCGTCAGTGATCTGCCGCGGCTTCCCTATTGTCAGCGCCGCAGGATTGTTCTATAATTATCCATATCAACTGTAATATGGAGATTAAGGAGGATTATTATGTACCGGCAGTACTCTCAGCCGTCCACAGTCCTTTTCGGGTGCGGCGCGATCGCCGCCCTCGGAGACAAGGTGAAGGAACTCGGCTGCCGCAAGGCGCTTTGCGTTTTCGACCCCGGCATTGAAAAGGCCGGCATCACGGAAAAGGCCTTTGAGAGCCTGAGGGCGGCGGGCGTCGGTTACGTCGCTTTCAACGGCGTCGTCGCGGACCCGCCCGTGGAGGTCGTCGACAAGGGGGCGGAGGTCGCCAGGGCAAACAAGGTCGACTGCCTGATCGGCATCGGCGGCGGCAGCAGCATGGACACGGCCAAGGCCATCTCCGTGCTCCTGACGAAGCCCGGCAAGGCATCCGATTACGTGCTTGCCAAACCGATCTACATCGACACGAAAACGCCGGTCTTTCTCGTGCCGACGACGGCCGGGACCGGCAGCGAAATCACGTGCGTGGCCGTCATCTCGCGCCCGGACATGAACACGAAGTGGAGCGTGTTTTTAAACGTCAACATCGCCATCGTCGATCCGGAGCTCACCGTGACGCTGCCGAAGCTCGAGACGGCCACGACGGGCCTCGACGCGCTCTCGCACGCGATGGAGGCCATGACGGGCCTCAACTGGAACCCGCACAGCGACCTTGTCGGCGAGGCCGCGATCAAAAAGATCGCCAAAAACCTCGTGACGGCTTACAATGAGCCAAACAACATCGAGGCGCGCAGCGAGATGATGCTCGCGGCAAACTTCGCGGGCCTGGCGTTCAACGATCCCATCACGAATATCGGCCACGCCGCCGCCGACGCGCTGTCCTGCCGGTTCCACACCCCGCACGGCTACAACTGCGCCGTCTCGCTTCCCCCGGCCATGGCGCTCTCCGCGCCCGCCGTGCCCGACAAAATGCGCGTCATCGCCGCCGCCATGGGGATCGAACTGAGCGGAGGCGAGACCGGCAGGCAGCTCGGGGAGCTCGTCGCGGAGGCGGTCCGCGGGCTCATGCGCGCGGTCGGCATCAAGCCGCTGGGGGAGATGGGCTTCCGGCGCGAGGACGTCGTGAGCCTCGTCCCGGACGTCGTCAGCAACCACCTGTCGAGCTACAGCCCCGTCAAGGTGACGGACGAAGTGGCCTATAAGCTGCTGGCCGATATTTACGACAGCTATCAGTAAGCGATCCATACAGTCAAATAAAGCGGCCGGGGCTTCCCGGCCGCTTCAGGCTGTAGACAAAGCCCAGAGGGCTTTGTCTACAAGAAGCTTGCATGACGG
>CAYMLM010000304.1:0-3300 GCA_964391385.1 uncultured Papillibacter sp. | reverse complement strand
CGAACAGTTCGGCGTGCCACAGGCGTAACGGTTAGGCCGAAACAGTCATATAAAGGACAAAGACACGCGAAAGCGTGTCTTTGTCATTCCTGTTATAAGGCTTTGCGGCAGAAGCTTTATTTCCTGTCGAGATACAGGATTTTGTCCTGCGGGATGTGCGCGTAGCGCGGCAGGGCGCCGAGAGCCTCGAATCTTTCCCGGCTCATTTCAAGCCGCATCGGCTTGGTGCCGGGGGACCCTTTCTTCCGAATCCTCAGGATGTAGCTGAACGTGTCCCTGAGCATGCTCACGACCTCGAACTCGAAGCTGTCCGGCAGGCCCGCCTCGTCCGTCAGGGCGATATCGTGCGCGCGCACGCCGATAAAGCCGATCTCCTCCGGCGCCCGGCCGCCCGTATCGAACGTCATCGCCCAGTCTGTTGCCGCGACGCGGCCGTCCGGGGCGGGCACGGCGGGGGAGATGTTCTTGCACCCGGTCAACAGGCACGCGTCATAGTCCGTCGGGTTGTCAAAGATATCCCACTTGTCGCCGCACGCCGCGACGCCGCCGTCGGCGATGACGATCACGCGGCCGCACAGCCTGTAGATCTCGTCCCTGTCGTGGGAGACGAAAATGGACGTGCCGCCGAACTCGCCGAGGATACCCGCGAGCTCCTGCTCCAAAAGCCAGCGCAGATAGCTGTCGAGCGCGGAAAAGGGCTCGTCGAGCATGATGACGTCCGGCTCGGACAGCAGGATGCGGGCGAGCGCGGCGCGCTGCTGCTGTCCGCCGGACAGCTGACGCGGGTAACGGTCCTTGAGACCGTCGAGGTCCATCCTGGACAGATATTCCCGCGACCTCGCGCGTTTGCGCGCGCGGTCGGCTTTGCCTTTGATCACGCACATGAGGTTTTGCTCCACCGTCATGTTGGGAAACAGCGCGGCGTTCTGGAACAGGTACCCGGTCCGGCGTTTCTGGGGCGGGACGTTTATCTTTTTGTCAGAGTCGTACAGCGGCACGCCGCCCGACACGATCAGGCCCTCGTCGGGCGTTTCGATGCCCGCGATGCACTTGAGCGTCATGCTTTTTCCGCTCCCGGACGCGCCGAGCATGCCGACGATCTCGCTCCCGGCGCTGAAGCGGACCTGGAGACTGAAATCGGGATAGTTTTTTTTGATGTCAACCTCGAGAGACATTATAAGCCCCCCTTCGGCGCCGGCGTCCTTTTGTCGTGACGGCTTCTCGTCTCGCCGGTGAAAAGGTTCATGACGAACATCATGGCAAAGGAGATGGCGAGGTCGATGAGCACCCACTTGAACGCCACGTCGTTGTTGCCGGCCGCCATCGCCGAATAGACGGCCACGGAGATCGTCGTCGTCCGTCCGGGGATGTTGCCCGCGAGCATGATCGTCGCGCCGAACTCCCCGAGGCCCCGGGCGAACGCGAGCACCGTCCCGGCGATCAGGCTGTGCCGGCAGTTGGGGAGGATGATCCGCCAGAATATGAACGTGTTTTTAAGCCCCAGCGTCTGCGCCGAATAGATGATCGTCCGGTGGAACTGCTCGAACGCGCCGCGCATCGTGCGGTACATGAGCGGCACGGCGACGACGGTGGAGGCGATGATCGGCGCGTACCAGGAAAAAACGATTTTCGTATGAAAGACGGACTCGAAAAACTGTCCGGCCGGGCCGCGCGTGCCGAAGAAGACGAGCAGGCAGAAGCCGACGACGGTGGGGGGGAGCACCATCGGCAGCGTCAGGATGCCGTCGGCGGCGCCCTTGAGGACTTTCCCGAGCTTATTGACGTAATAGGCGGCGACGATCCCGATCACGACGGCGAGCGCCGTGGCGATCAACGCCGTGCGCAGCGAGATCCAAAGCGGAGAATAATCCACAACCTTACCCCTTTAATTGCTTGGTCGATTTTTATAATGCTCGTCATTTTCGCGCGGGCGGGTTAAAGATACAAGGTTTTTCAGATAAAGCTGAAAAACCTTGTATGGTTTGCGTTGCGTTAGCCGGTTTCAGCAGCCGGGTTGACTCAGAAGGGAAGAAAGCCGCTTGCTTCAAAGACGGCCGTCGCCGCGTCCGTTTTCAGGTAATCGATGAATGCGGCCGCCGCGTCCGGCTGCGCGCTGGCCTTGACGACCGCGACGGGATAGGTAACGGCGTTGTGGCTGCCGTCGGGCGCCGACGCCACGATCTTGACGCCGCCGTCCGAGACGGCGTCCGTTTTATAGACAACGCCGCAGTCGGCTTCGGCCGTGCTGACCCAGGAGAGCACCTGCTTGACGTCGGAACCCAGAACGGCCTTCGCGGAGACGGCGTCCCAGATGTTCAGAAACGTAAACGTCTGCTCGGCGTACTGCCCGGCCGGGACGCTGGCGGGGTCTCCGACCGCGACGCTCGTCACGGCGTCGGACGCGGCGTCCTCGAACGCGGCAAGGCCAAGCGCCGAGTCGGCCGGCACGATCAGGACGATCTCGTTTCGGAGCAGATCGACTCTCGAGCCGTCGAGGATCAGGTCCTGGTCCTCGAGCGCGGCCATCTGCTTTGTCGCCGCGGAGAAGAAGATATCGGTCGGCGCGCCGTTTTCGATCTGCGTCTGGAGATTTCCGCTCGAAGCGAAGCTCAGCTTGATCGTCACGTTGGGATGGTCGGCCATATAGTTGCCGGCGATTTCGGTGAGCGGGAGCGTGAGGCTAGCAGCGGCTCCGATGATGAGCTCGACGGGCGCGTCCGTTTCCTCCGGCGGCTCCTCCGCGTCCTGCGACTCGGATGGCGCGGACGCTCCGCTGTCCGATGCGGACGCTCCGCTGTCCGATGCGGACGCTCCGCTGTCCGCCGCGGCGCTTGGAGAGCCGGCGGGCTGGTCGGCCTCGCCGGCGCAGCCGGTCAAAAGCAGTCCCAGCGTCATTAGGATTGCCAGAAGGAGGGCGGTTGATTTTCTTTTTCGGGTCGGCATAAAAAAACCTTCTTTCAAATATCCGGCAGAGCCGGCGAAATGAAAACAGCCTGTCCTGCGAAGGGCAAAACAGACTGTCTCGAAAGCATTGATGCCGACGGCTGTTTTGTCCCCTTTTCAAACGCGGAAGGCCATATCGTTTCCGGTATGGCCCTGTGAGCGGTTGCCCGCTCAGGCTTCACGGTCATGAACCATCGTTTTTAGACCGCAAGCTCGGAGACAGATGTTTTGTCAAATTATAAGACATCGCCGCAAATATGTCAATAAGTCTCTGACGGAAGACGGCGTTTTTCGACCCGCCGCGCCAGCGGGGGAGCAGGCGGACGGACGGCCCGCGCCCCTCAGCTCCCGCCCGTC
>CAYMLM010000303.1:0-3300 GCA_964391385.1 uncultured Papillibacter sp. | reverse complement strand
GACGCGGATCAGAGCGATTTCGGGCTGCCCGGGAAACGCGTACAGCGTCGACAGGATGACGATCGGGTTGATGATCGGCGCAGCCAGCATAAACGTGACGGCGACGGGAACCGGCACGCCCTTTCGCGCCAGCCGCGTAACGA
Source organism: uncultured Papillibacter sp. (assembly GCA_964391385.1). Taxonomy (GTDB): domain Bacteria; phylum Bacillota; class Clostridia; order Oscillospirales; family Oscillospiraceae; genus Sporobacter. The sequence continues at coordinate 3,157 of CAYMLM010000303.1, read as the reverse complement.
CGGGCACGACGGCGCATTCGCATACAGGGAAGAATAGGCCGGCGAAAAGCGCCGCCACAAAACTCATGCCGCGTTTGGCGGGGAAGTGTCTCATGAGGAATTCACCGGGAACGAAGACGTGCAGCGCAGAGGAAACGAGTATGCCGATGAGCATAAACGGAAAGGCCTGCATCAGAATGCTCGTGAAAACGGTGTTGAATACGAGAAGGCCGGACCAATCAGCCGGGCGGCGCGCCGTTAGGAAAAGGTAGACGCCAACGGCAATGAGCAGGAGGATGACGAGCTTTTCAAGCGGACGCCAGTGCGCGCTTTTCGGCTCGGGTTTCCTTTCGGACAGCCGCTTTTTCAGGCCTTTATGATCCCGCATGTCAATTGTACCTCTGTTGTAGCCGGCTCGAATAGCACAAATCCGAACGCCATTTAATAATGAAGATAACACATGTCCGCGTCAATTGCCAGAGCGGAAATGGTAAATTTATGTCAATTGCGCGTTCGGCCACAATAAATGCGGTTTATCTGTAAAAATGGGTAAGTCTGTCTGCCGGAAAAGATCATAATACAACTGGCGACGGCATATTGAACCATTGTTCAGTATAATGAATGCATATTCAATACATAGAAGCTCCGGAGAATTTGAGCGTTCCTCCTATACCTTGCCCGTCTTCAGCGCCCGCATCCGCAGTCCGTGATCTAGGATGCTTTTCCGCAGGCGCAGGTTTTTCGGCGTGACCTCCAGAAGCTCGTCGTCAGCGAGAAATTCCAGGCACTGTTCCAGGCTCAGGAGCTTCGGCGGCACGAGCCGCAGCGCCTCGTCGCTGCCGGAGGCGCGCATATTGGTCAGCTGTTTCCTTTTGCAGACGTTGACGGACACGTCCTCCGGCTTTGAGCAAACGCCGACGACCATGCCCGCGTATACGGGCGTGCCGGGGCCGATGAAGAGCTGACCCCGGTCCTGCGCGCCGAACAGGCCGTATGTCACGGCCTCGCCGGTCTCGTACGCCACGAGCGAGCCGCTGAGGCGCCGGCTGATCTCGCCCTTGAACGGCTCGTATTTTTCAAAGACGGCGCTCATGATGCCCTCGCCGCGCGTGTCGCTCAGAAATTCCCCGCGGTAGCCGAAAAGGCCTCGCGACGGGACGAGAAACGTCAGCTTCATGCGATTTCCGACGGGGAGCATCTCGGCGAGGTCGCCTTTTCGCGCGCCGAGCTTTTCGATGACGGAGCCGACGCAGCCCTCCGGCACGTCCAGGACGACGCGCTCGACCGGCTCGCAGCGTTCGCCGTCCTTTTCCAGATAGAGGACGCGCGGCGGCGAGACCTGGAATTCGTAACCCTCCCGGCGCATCGTCTCGATGAGGATGCTCAGATGCATTTCGCCGCGCCCGGCAACGTTGAAGCTGTCGCTGTTTTCAACCTGGGACACATGCAGGGAAACATCCTTGAGCGTCTCCTTCACGAGCCGGTCGCGGATGTTGCGCGAGGTGACGTATTTGCCTTCGCGCCCGGCAAACGGGCTGTCGTTGACGGAAAAGGTCATCTCGATCGTCGGCGCGGAAATTTTCACAAACGGGAGCGGTTCAATATGCGCCGGTTCGCAGACGGTATCGCCGATCGTGATATCGGCGATGCCGGACAGCGCGATGATATTCCCGGCCGACGACTCCGCGGCCGGCACCCTTGTGAGGCCCTCGAACTCATAGATGTTGACCGCCTTGGCCTTTTTGACGGGCTTGTCTGCGTGCCAGTCGCACACGGCAATCTCCTGGTTCTGCCGTATGACGCCGCGCTCGATGCGTCCGATGGCGATGCGCCCGACGTAGTCGTTGTAGTCGACGGAGGACACGAGCATCTGCAGCGGGGCCTCCGTGTCCGTGTCGGGCGCCGGGATATAATCAAGGATGGTGTCGAAGAGCGGCTTCAAGTCCTTCCCCGGCTGTTCGGGCGAATAGGAGGCGGTGCCCTGGCGGGCCGAGCAGAAAAGCATGGGGGAGTCGAGCTGCTCGTCCGTGGCGTCCAGGTCCAAAAGCAGCTCGAGGATCTCGTCGATCACCTCGTGAATACGCGCGTCGGGGCGGTCGGTCTTGTTGACGACGACGATGACGCGGTGACCGAGCTCCAGCGCGCGGGAGAGGACGAACCGCGTCTGAGGCATCGGCCCTTCCGCGGCGTCCACCAGCAGGATGACGCCGTTGACCATCTTGAGTATGCGCTCCACCTCGCCGCCGAAATCGGCGTGCCCGGGCGTGTCGACGATGTTGATTTTCACCTGGCCGTAAATGACCGCTGTGTTCTTGGCCAGGATCGTGATGCCCCGCTCGCGCTCCAGGTCGCCGGAATCCATGACGCGCTCCATGACGGCCTGGTTTTCGCGGAACACGCCGGACTGCTTGAGCATCTCGTCCACCAGCGTCGTCTTGCCGTGGTCGACGTGGGCGATGATGGCCACGTTTCTGATTTCTTTCATATCCTAAGCACCTTTAGCGTCAGTTTGTCATAAGCAATATATTATACATGCGGCCTTTATGATTTGCAAATCAAATCCGTGAAAGGCCCGCAGCCTTGCCGCTGGAACGAAAAACAGGCTATCATTTTAAACCGGTTTAGTATATAATCAGATACATTACAGCGCGATTTTACAAAATACGTCAGAGGTTATACGATGAAATTCACTGAAAAGCAGCTGACCACGAAAACCGTCTACGAGGGGCGCATTGTCTCGGTCAGAACCGATACGGCGGAGCTTGTTAACGGCAGCGTCGTTTACCGCGAAGTCGTCGAGCATCCCGGCGGCGTCGCGATCGTTCCCGTAAACGACAGGGGAGAGGTCTATATGGTCCGGCAGTTTCGTTATCCCGTAAGCGAGGAGCTTCTGGAAATACCGGCCGGCAAGCTTGAGCCCGGGGAAGACCCGTACGAGTGCGCCGTGCGCGAGCTGTCCGAGGAGACCGGCTGCACGGCCGGCAGCATCGTGCCGCTCGGGCCGTTTTATCCCTCGCCCGGATTTTCGAAAGAGGTACTTTACATATATCTTGCCACGCAGCTTGTCCCCGGCGAGATGAAGCTGGACGAAGACGAGCTGCTGGATGTCGAAACGGTGCCGCTTGACGTTAGATCGGAAGAGCACACGTCTGAACTCCAGTCACGAGATTCCATCTCG
>CAYMLM010000302.1:0-3337 GCA_964391385.1 uncultured Papillibacter sp. | reverse complement strand
CGGAGAGGGTGGGATTCGAACCCACGTGCGCTTGCGCGCAAACTGATTTCGAGTCAGCCCCGTTATGACCACTTCGATACCTCTCCGTATTGCATAGAATAAGATACACGAATGCCGGGCCCCTGTCAAGCCGCTAAATTCCGTAAATGCGCAAGACGGAACACAAATGCTTCAAATGCTTGTATTCATGTCCGCACACGATTATAATGTAAGTGTCAACAGAGCAGGCGGTGATGTCTTATGTCCGGAGGTCTCAGGGAAATCAATATCAAAGCGGATATGCCGACGGCCGACGACGCGATCCGCCGTATCACCTACCATCTCCACAGCAGCAAAAAGCTCGGCTACAAGGCGCTGAAGATCATACACGGCTACGGCTCGACCGGTTCGGGCGGCAAGATCAAGGTCCGCGCCAGAAAGTATCTCGACGAGCAAAAACGCCGCGGTGTCATAAAATGTTATATACCGGGCGAGGATTTTTCCATCTTCGACGAGGCCACGCGCAGCGCGTTCGCGGACTGCGGCGACCTGCGGGGCGACCCGGACCTCGAACGGCACAACAACGGGATGACAATCGTCATTTTGTGATCGGAGGGATCGTGAAAAATCGGTGCGCCGGTTTTGGTTCGGCAAACTGCAAAGTTTGCGCTGCAGCTTACGTGGTTTTCGGCCGACGCAACAAGCATGGGAGGTTATTATGAATCTGATTGTCGCAGTCGACAATAACTGGGGTATCGGCCTTAATGGCACGCAGACCGTCGTCCTGCCGGAGGACCGGCGGCATTTCCGCGAGCTGACGGACGGCGCGACCGTTATCGTCGGCCGCAAGACGCTCGAGGATTTCCCGGGAAGCCAGCCGCTTCCCGGCAGGAACAATATCGTGCTGTCCGCAAACTTGGACCTGAAAATTGACGGCGCGAACGTGGCGCATTCTCTCGACGAGTTATTTGTTATGATCGAGAACTTTCCGCCGGACAAGATCTTTGTCATCGGCGGGGACCGCGTTTTCAGGATGCTCCTTCCCTACTGCACCTACGCGTACGTCACGAAGATCGACGCCTCGCCCGAAGCCGACGTTTTTTTCCCGGACCTCGACAGGCTGGACAACTGGGTTATGGATCAGGAGGGAGAACCGAAGGAATACGGCGGCGTCCGGTACGTTTTTATGCGGTATAAAAATAACGCGCCGCTCACCTATACAGTGCGGGGGTCAACCGATGTTTGAATTATTCGTAACGGGCACAACGCTGCCGGACGCGTATCACAAGGCGCTGTCCGCGCTGCACGAAAACAATGCGGAGCTGCCCTGCCCCGATTACGGCACCAACCAGAAGGAAGCCTCCATGACGATGCACGTGGAGACACCGCTGGCCGAACCGATGATCAGCAAGCTGTTCATCGGGGACCCGCGGTCGCTCGAGCAGTACCGCCAGGAAATGCTCGACGGGATACTCGACTTTGAGGTCGAGCGCGGCAACTGGGAGTATACCTACCACCTGCGCATGCGGGACCAGCTCCCCTGGATTGTCGAGGAGCTGCGGCGCAACCCGGATTCGCGCCGCGCGGTCGTGAGCATTCGAAGCGAGGAGGATATGCGGACAGGCTCCCCGGCGTGTCTTCAGAGCATCCACTACCTCATCCGCGACGGGAAGCTGCACTGCAAGGTCCTCTTCCGCTCCAACGACGCGACGAAGGCCGCCTACATGAACGCCTTCGCGCTCATCCTGCTGCAAAAGCGCATCGCGGATACGCTCGGCGTCGGCGTCGGCACATACACCCACCGCGCCAACAGCTTCCACGTCTACGAGCGCGATTACGCCATGTTCGACGGCTACGTCCGGCGCATCGACTCCGGCTCGGACGTCTGCTTCAATTACGCGGGCGACTGGGACGAGCTCATGGAGGAGTCGAAGCCGGAGATCGCCGAGATGGTCCGTCAGCTCAGGGAAAAGGACTGACGGCGCGAACAGTATAGAAAAATGGGGGGGCCTTGCGGGCCCCCTTAATCCATGTATCAAACCTTCGGCATCCTAAGCACATGACGGACGCGGACCGCGTCCTTCGGGCACATCTCCTGACAGCAGAAGCAGGAGATGCAGCGTTTCGTCGACATAGCCGCCTTATGATCCCTGATCGTGATAAGCTTCATCGGGCAGCTTTCGGCGCATTTGCCGCACCCGACGCATTTGTCCGTGTCTATGTACGGGACGGCGCGGTAGACGCGTTTGATTATCTCGCCGAGCGAGCGCAGGAGAAAGCTCCGGTTGTTCCCCCGGTCCAGGGACTCCGGGAGCTCAAACGGCGGGTCGGCCGGTTTCGCTTCAGAGCCGACGGTACGGATATCTTCGGGACATATAAGCCCCCGGCTCAGCGCCTGGCGCAGGATCGGGACCGTTTCGGGGTCAAGCCCCATCAGCTTCGCCGCGACGTAATCCTGCGAAAAGACGTCGCGGGACGCGAGCGTCAGGTCCAGCCGGCGAATCCGTCCGTTTAACGGTCCGTTGCCCTCCATTGCCTCCACGGCGTCGATCACCGTCACCTGCGGCCTGACGACGAGCGCCAGCTCGACGAGGACGCGGGCAAAGTCGTCCCTGTCCGGGTATTTGAAGTGACATTCGGGCTTCTGCAGGCCGGGCACGGCGCCGAACAGATTCTTGACGCCGGCTGTCATCGCGGCCAGCGCGTGCGTCTTGAGCTTGGCCACGTTTATGATATAGTCGGCGTTCAGGATCGGATCGATGATATTGAAGCCGCCGCAAAAAAAGCCCTCCGGGCATGCCGCCGCCCGGAAGCCGGTGTCGTAGTTGAGCCGGGCGGCGCCCTCGAGAGGCAGATAGCCGCAGGCTTCGTAGACGTCCCTGAGGTAGCTCCGCCGGTACGTCCCCCCGGGGCTGTCGGCAATTGTGATGTCGTTGACGCCGTTGTCGCGGAGCCAGCCGATCATCGCCGAAACGAGCGCCGGATGCGTCGTGGCCCCCTGCTCCGGCCGGTGGCCCCCGAGCAGGTTCGGCTTGATGAGCACCCTGAGACCGGCGCGCAGATCGTCCGCGACCCCCAGCGCCCCGAAATGCGCGTCGACGGCGGCGCGCATTTCGGTGTCCGCGTATGTTTTTGTCATATGAACGGATACTACTGACATAATGTCACCCAGATTCAGCAAGTCGTCATTTTCATGCATTTTAATCTTGTGTATTCCCCCGCCTTCGGCGGGGGAATATATAAGGACACTTGTCCCATGTGGGATTGATTTGATTCCAGATAGGCCTAGGTTTTTAGAATACCTGAGCCGGGCGATATTTGCAATTAAATGTCGCATATGATATGATGCTTGCCAGTC
>CAYMLM010000301.1:0-3362 GCA_964391385.1 uncultured Papillibacter sp. | reverse complement strand
CTCGTATCTCAACATCCTGCTCAAGCAGGCCCAGCTGCGGCCGGAGCACCTCCGGTATCTCCGGTATGTCACGTTTGCCGGTGAGAGCACCCATCTGGACGATATCAAAAAGCTCAAGGACATGGCCGCGCATCTCGACGTGTTCGTGATGTACGGGCAGACGGAGGCGTCGGCGCGGCTGAGCTATCTCGAGCCGGACAAGCTGTTTGAAAAGCCGGGCTCGGTCGGAAAAGCCGTCCCGGGCGTCACGCTGCGGGTCGTCGCGGAGGACGGGAGCGAAGCGCCGCCGGGCGTTGTCGGCGAGATGACGGCCCGCGGCGACAACATCATGGTGGGCTACTGGAACAACGAGGAAGAGACGCGAAGGGTCCTGAGGGACGGCTGGCTGTACACCGGTGATCTCGCGGTCTCCGACGCGGACGGCTATTACTGGATCAAAGGGCGCAAGGACGATCTCATCAAGTACCTGGGACACCGGATCAGCCCCGCTGAGATCGAGGGCGTCTTAAACGGCTGCGAGGGCGTCGTGGAATCGGCCGTCGTCGCGGTGCGCCGGGAGAACGAAACGCAGATTAAGGCTTTTATCGTGCCCTCGGACGGCCGCCTGAGCCCGGAAGACGTAAACGATCATGCCAGGAAAAGCCTCCCGGCGTTCAAGCGGCCGCAGATCATCGAATTTATCAAAGCGCTTCCCAGAACGGCGAGCGGCAAGGTCATGCGGAGCGTTCTGCGGGATAAAGCTCCCAAATAAAGAAGAGACCGGAGAGGATCGTTATGTGCGGCATCGCAGGCCTGATCGCCGGGGACAAAACGGAATACGGCCCGACGCTGCGCGCCATGCTCGGCAGCATCGCCTACAGGGGGCCGGATGAGTCGGGGTTTTATACCGACGGGACCATTGGGCTCGCGCACGCGCGGCTGGCCATTTTGGATCCCCAGAACGGCCGCCAGCCCGCCGTGAGCGAGGACGGCGCCGTCGTCGTCATTTATAACGGCGAGATCTATAATTTCAAAGCGCTCAGATCTGAACTCGAACGGAAAGGTCATGTGATCGCCAACAATTCGGATACGGCCGTCCTGCCGCATCTGTACGAGGAAGACGGGCCGGAGATGTTTAAAAAGCTCAACGGGCAGTTTGCCGTCGCCGTCTGGGACAAGACGAAAAAGAAGCTGATGCTGGGCCGCGACCGGTTTGGGGAAAAGCCGCTTTACTACTGCCGCAGGGGGACGGATTTCTGCTTCGCGTCGGAGGCCAAGGCCATCTTTCAAAGCGGAATCGTAAAGCCGGAGCTTTCGCCCGACGCGCTCCGCCACGTCTTCACCTTCTGGACGACCGTCGGAAACGAAAGCGTGTTCCGGGATATTTATCAGCTGCCGCCCGGCAGCTTTCTGATTTATGAAAACGGCGAGCCGACGGTCACGACGTATTGGCATCAGACCTTTCCGGGCCCCGCCGGCGCCGCCGGCACACGGCGGGACGCCGCCGGTTACGCCCGCGAGCTCGACACGCGGCTCGTCGCCTCCGTCACGGACCGCATGATTGCCGACGTGCCGGTCTCCTTTTACATCAGCGGCGGGCTCGATTCGGCCCTTGTCGCCTGTATCGCAGCGAAAACGACCGGCGAGCGGCTCAATACGTTTTCGGTCACGTTTGACGACCCGCATTTCGATGAATCGGAATATCAGGATATCCTGACGCGGCGGCTCGGAACGAACCACCGCAGCGTCCGGTTTTCGCAGAAGAAGCTGGCTTCGGTCATCGGGGACGTCATTTATCACGCGGAGACGCCGCTGCTCCGTTCCGGCGCGTTTCCGATGTATGTGCTGGCCGGCCTCGTCCGGGAAAGCGGGATGAAGGTCGTCTTGTCCGGCGAGGGGTCGGACGAGCTTTTCGGCGGATACGACCTGTTCCGGGAAGTCAAGATACGCGAGTTCTGCGCGCGCGCGCCGGGCTCGCCGGAGCGGGCCGAGCTTTTCAGACGCGTCAACAATTTCGTCAGGGGCCTGAACAGCCAGACGGCCGGGAGCCTGTCGCTCTTTTACGGCACGGACGCGTCGACGCCGTTTGCATCGCATCTGGGGCGGTGGAAGCTCGGCCGGTTCAGCCTCCAGTTCTTTTCCCGCGCGTACCGCGAAGCGATGGCGGAAGACGACGGCTATCGCGTCCTCCGGGAGCGGCTGAACGCTGATTTTAATGACTGGACGCCGGTTCAGCGCGCGCAGGCGCTCGAGGCCGCGACACTTTTTTCCGGTTACCTGCTCTCCTCGCAGGGGGACCGGGTCTCCATGGGCCGGGGCGTCGAATGCCGGTACCCGTTTTTGGATTACGAGCTGGCCGATTTTGCCGCCGCGCTTCCCGACACAATGAAAATCCGGGGACTGAACGAGAAGTATATCGTCAAGGAGCTGGCGCGCCGGTATGTGCCGGAGGCCATCGCGAAAAGAAAGAAATTTCCATACCGCGCGCCGATCGACATCCGCACGCTTCTGAGGGACGACTATGTCCGGCACATGCTGAGCCCCGGCTGCCTGAGCCGGTTCGGCATTTTCAATGAGAACGCGGTCGGGCGGTTTTTGGACGCCGCCGCGTCCAAAGAGAATCCGAATGAGCGCGACTGTATGCTTTTTATGGGATTTTTAACGACGCAGATCCTGTATGACCGGTTTGTCGCCTCATAAGGCCCCGTTTTATCCGGCCGACGCTCCCGCCGCGCGGGTGGACGCTTTCGGAATCAATCTGATACGGACAGGCACTCAGACGGCAAATGCTTAATATAATAGGAAGAAGCCGTTTTTTTACGGATGGACCGTCTGGGCGGCCAAACGGCGCGGCTGCGGGCGCTTTTTTCCGAAATCGGCCGTACATACTTGAATTTGGCCGATGTGGGTTGTAAAATAGCTTAAAGACAGGTTTTTTGCCTGTTTTGTCGCCTTGCATTATTTGTAAAGGAGAAATTTATGTTTTGTTCAAAATGCGGCAATATAAATCCTGATCAGTCAAGATTTTGCCGGGCGTGCGGCGCGCCGCTGCCGCCGGAAGCCCCCCGTTCGGCACCGCCTCAGAATACGTACATACCTCCCGCGAATGACGGATATACACCGAACGCCGGCCTGCCGAATCCGCCGCCCGGCCCCGGCGCGGCGCCCGGCATGGGATATCCGCCGCCCGGCCCCGGCGCGGCGCCCGGCACGGGATATCCGCCGCCCGGCCCCGGATCGGCACCCGGCATGAGCTATCCGCCGCCCGGCCCCGGATCGGCACCCGGCACGGGATATCCGCCCCCCGGTCCCGGCGCGGCGCCTAGCACGGGATATCAGATCGGAAGAGCACACGTCTGAACTCCAGTCACCGCTCATTATCT
>CAYMLM010000300.1:0-3367 GCA_964391385.1 uncultured Papillibacter sp. | reverse complement strand
GTATGCAGGGAGGTACAGGACATGGCCGCACACAAATCCCCGCTCTTGACCGCCGCCGCCGCCTTCGCGCTTGCCGCGCTCCTGCTCGCGGGCTGCGCGCCGGGCCGCGCCGATTCGGCTCCGCACGCCTCGCCGTCCGCCGGCGCGGCCGCGGAAACCGCCGCCGCTTCGGACGCGCTCACAAAGGCAGACATTGAAAGCATCGAAGCCGGCACGCCCATCGACGAAGTGCACGCGCGATTCGGCGAGCCGGACGGCTCTCTTTTCGGAATGTGGGGCGAGATCTACGAGCTGGACGGCAATCAGCGGGCCGTCATCTATTACGACGCCGACGGCTGCGTGGAGACCGTCAATCTTCGTATTGATGAGGACTGGTACGGTAACCTGGACGGCCGGCGAATGACGATGGACGACGTGCGGGACCTGGCGCAAAAGGGCGGCGGCCTGACCTTTGAGGCTTTCAAGCCGTTTTTCGGCGCCAACGCCAGCTCGACCTTCGGCGCGTATATCATGGTCTACGTGGTCGGCAACGGCTACCGGCTGATCGTCGGCAGCGACGACGGCGAGCGGGTCGACCGCGCGGACCTCGAGAGCATATGGGAACCCGGCGGCAGCGGCATCGACATCCGCGAAGGAGATATCGACGATTTTGTCTCGGACGTCATATCGCGCGGCGTAAAAGCCGTCTCCGGCGACAACTATGTTCCCGTGCTCGTGTGTCCGAGCCCGCTCGATACGCCGCTTGAGGACATCAAAGACACGCTTTCTTATCTGGACATCGACCCGGACGCCGATTTCCTGCCCTTCCGCGTCTTTTCGGACGGCAGCGAGCTCTTCGGACATTATGCGCTGTACGACGCCGAAACGCTTGAAAGCGTCGACTTCATTGAACCCTCGGGACTTGCCCCTCAGACGTACATCCTCGAAAACGCCGTGCCCGGCCGTTCCTATATCGTCCTGCTCGCCATCGGCGACTGGACCGCCGACGGCGCCGAGGTCGTCGGGGACGCGCTGGTTTTCGGGATCAACATCCCGGCGCCTGAGCGTACGACATAAAAAAATCACCGGACGCTTTTCGCGTCCGGCATTTTTGTACGCCCGTTCGGGCGGCTTATTTTTTCTTCGGCTTCTTCCCTGTGGATTTCCCGACGCCCTTCGCCGCCGCCTTCTTTCCCGCGGCCTTTTTCCCAATCGCCTTCTTCTCTGTTGTCTTCTTCCCCGCCGGACGTGTGCGCGCCTGTTCCCCCGCCGGCCGCTCGGGCCGGATAAGGCAATGCTTTCCATAGCCGATGAGGTCTTCCCGGCCCGCCTCGCGGAGCGCTTCGAGCACGAGCTTTCTGTTCTGCGGGCGTTTCCACTGCAGAAGCGCGCGCTGCATCGCCTTCTCGCGCGGCGAGCGCGGCACGTAGACCGGCTTCATCGTGCGCGGGTCGAGCCCCGTATGGTACATGCAGGTCGACAGCGTGCCGGGCGTCGGATAAAAGTCCTGCACCTGCTCGGGCTGGACGCCGCGTTTGTTCAGGTATTCCGCGAGCGCCACGGCGTCCGAGAGCGTCGAGCCCGGATGCGACGAGATGAAGTACGGCACGAGAAACTGGTTCTTGCCGTACCGCTCGTTGAGCCGCCTGTATTTCTCCTCGAACCGCTCGTAGACGTCGTGACCCGGCTTGTTCATGTACGTCAGCACGCCGTCGACGCAGTGTTCGGGCGCGACCTTGAGCTGGCCGGAGACGTGGTTTTTGACGAGGTCGGCGAAAAACTCGCCGCTTTTGTCGGCCAGCAGGTAGTCAAACCGGATGCCCGACCGGATAAAGACCTTTTTGACGCCGGGGACCGCCTCGAGCTTTCGCAGCAGCTTAAGATAATCCGAGTGGTCGGCGTCGAGATTCTTGCACGGCGACGGCCCGAGGCAGCTTTTGTCCCGGCACAGCCCGCTTTTAAGCTGCTGCTTGCATGAGGGCCGCCGGAAGTTTGCCGTCGGCCCGCCGACGTCGTGGATATACCCCTTGAAGTCCGGCTCCTGCACAAAGCCTTCGGCCTCCTTCAAAACGCTTCCGTGGCTGCGCGAGGCGACCATGCGCCCCTGATGGAACGCCAGCGAGCAGAATGAGCACGCGCCGAAGCAGCCCCGGTTGTGGATGACCGAGAAGCGCACCTCCTCGATGGCCGGGACGCCGCCGTCCTTTTCGTACATCGGGTGCCAGGTCCGCGCGTACTTGAGCTCGCTGACCCGGTCGAACTCCGCTTCTTTGAGCGGCATCGCGGGAGGGTTGACGACGAGCGCCCGCCCCGCGCAGCGCTGTATGACGGCGCGGCCGCGTATCGGGTCGTGCTCTTCGTACTGGAGCATCGCCGCCTCGGCGTATTTCCGCTTGTCCGCCGACACGTCCTCGTACGGCGCGCATTCGACCGTCTCAAACGGGCAGCCGGACGCATCCGGCGCGATATACGCCGTGCCGCGTATGTCCGTGAGCGTCTCCACCGGCTCGCCGCGCCTGAGGCGCGCGGCGGCCTCGCGCGTCGCCGTCTCCCCCATCCCGTACACGAGCAGGTCCGCCCCGGCGTCAAACAGGACAGCCCGGCGGACCTTGTCCTCCCAGTAGTCGTAGTGGGCAAACCGCCGCAGCGACGCCTCCAGGCCGCCGAGGATGACGGGCAGTCCGGGAAACGCCTCGCGCACGCGGTTTGCGTAGACGATCGACGCCCTGTCGGGCCGCAGTCCGGCCTTTTTTCCCGGCGAATACGCGTCGTCGCTGCGCGGCTTTTTGGCCGCCGTGTAGTGGGCCACCATCGAGTCGAGGTTTCCCGCGCCGACGAGCGCGCCGTAACGCGGGCGGCCCATCGCGATAAAAGCGTCGGCGCTTTTCCAGTCCGGCTGGGCCAGCACGGCCACGCGGAAGCCGTCGGCCTCGAGCACGCGGGCGATGACGGCCGCGCCGAAGCTCGGGTGATCGACGTACGCGTCGCCCGTCACAAGCAGGAAGTCGTAATAATACCAGTCCCGTGAGCGCATGTCCTCCTGTGAGACCGGCAGAAAATCGGCATTCGTCATTTGCGCCTCTTCTGTTTATTTATGCTTATTTGATCTTTTCCCGCCCGCCGCCCTAAAAGGTATAGGGCTCCGCCCTATGACCCGCTTTGGAAACGGCAGGGTTTTCTCTATTAAAGCCTTCCCCTGGGGGAAGGTGGCATGACTATGTCATGTCGGATGAGGGTCGTTACTAGCCATTAAACGTCACGTAGGGCGGGGGCTTGCTCCCGCCGCAATAGATGAGGGTTATCCGTTGGCAATTTCCGTAGGGCGCGGCTTCCCAGACGCGCTGGCGGTGCTGCTGTGTATATTGACATCGCTTCCACATTATGGTAC
>CAYMLM010000299.1:0-3379 GCA_964391385.1 uncultured Papillibacter sp. | reverse complement strand
GACACGGACGTGCCGGCGGGCGATATCGGCGTCGGCGGCCGCGAGGTCGGGTACTTGTTCGGCATGTACAAGAAGCTGAAAAACGAGTTTACGGGCGTTTTGACCGGCAAAGGCCTGTCCTTCGGCGGCAGCCTGACGAGAACGGAAGCGACCGGCTACGGCCTGTGCTATTTCATGGACGAAGCCATGAGCAGCATCAAGGGCAGATCGTTCGACGGCTCGACGGTCGTCGTGTCCGGAGCCGGCAACGTCGCCATTTACGCGACGGAAAAAGCTCAGCAGCTTGGCGGCAAGGTCGTCGCCATGTGTGATTCCTCCGGATATATCTATGACAAAAACGGCATCGATCTCGGCGCCGTCAAGCAGATCAAGGAAGTCGAGCGCAAGCGGATCAGCGAATATACGAAATACCGTCCCGACGCGGTCTATACGGAGGGCTGCTCCGGGATCTGGAACGTCAAGTGCGACATCGCTCTGCCCTGCGCCACGCAGAACGAGCTCGATATCAACGGCGCGAAGGCCCTTGTGGCCAACGGGTGCTTCGCGGTCGGCGAGGGCGCCAACATGCCCACGACGCCCGACGCCGTCGAGTATTTACAGAAAAACAATCTCGTCTTCGCGCCCGGCAAGGCGTCCAACGCCGGAGGCGTGGCCTGCTCCGGCCTTGAGATGACCCAGAACTCCATGCGGCTGGCCTGGACGTTCGAGGAGGTCGACGAGCGGCTGAAGACCATCATGGTCAACATCTATAAAAACGCGAGCGCCGCCGCCGCCGAGTACGGCTACGAGCACAATCTCGTCATCGGTGCGAACATCGCGGGCTTCCTGAAGGTGGCCTCCGCCATGCTGGCCCAGGGCGTCACTTATTAAGCGCAGTACACAAACGGACTATGCGGAAATACATAGGGCCGCCGGCATTGCCCGCGGCCCTGTTCCTTATGACCGGAATCGTCCTTTCACGGCGAGCGCGGCGGCGCTCAGTATCCCATATCCTCGAGGATCTCGACGGCGCTCGCGACCATGTCCACGCACACGGTGTTAAAGAGGTTTCGCTCCAGGGCGCGCCGGCGGCCGCCGTCCTCCGAGATGTCCACGCCGAGGATGTCCCGGCAGACGAGCGCGCCGTTTTCCGTTTTGAAGCGCTCCGTGAATTGCCGGATCTCGTTTGCGCACTGCTCCTTTGCCGCGTGGTCGTCCGCGGATTTGTACCCGTTTTTGAGTCCGATGACGAGCGCCGCGCCCGTCACCGCGCCGCAGATCTCTCCGCAGCGGACGCCGCCGCCGAGCGCGGAAGCGATCCTGACGGCCGTTTCGCGGTCCAGGCCGTAATCCTCGGAGAAAGCGGCGAATACGGCTTGGGCGCAGTTTAACCCGCCTGTGAAGGTCTCCTTGACATATTCGGTTTTATCCACTTTAATCGCTCCTTTTCTGTCCCGTTTGTCATTATCTATTCCGCGGTTTGTCACAGTGCTGTTTTGCGCCGCGTGTCATCTCGCTTGTGGGCAGCGGACGCGCCGGCCGGCCGTCTTCAGAGGCCCAGCGCCGTCATGACCTTGACCGTCAGATAGCCGACAAAGCACAGCAGGAACAAAAGACCCGCCGCGCGGCCGAGCTTTTTGCTGAACGCCGATATGACCAGCAGGATCACGGTGACCGCCATCATGGCCGCAAGGTCGAACCGGAGATCAATCGCGACGTCAATGGGGTGGATGAGTGCCGACGTGCCCAGGACCAGCATGACGTTGAACAGGATGCTGCCGATGCAGTTGCCCAGGACGATGTCGGGCTCTTTTTTCCGGACGGCGACGAGGCTTGTGATCAGCTCGGGCATGGTGGTTGCCAGAGACACGACGGTGAGACCGATGAGCGTCTGGTCAAGGCCGAAGCTCTCCGCGATATTCACGCTGCTTGAAACGGTCAGCCTGCCGCCGACAAAAAGGCCGGCGAGCGACAGCAGGGAGAACACCCACAGCTTCAGGAGGCTGCCGCTTTTTTCGGACGGGCCGGGCTCGCCCGTTTGTCCGGCCGGCAGGCCGTTGCCGTCGAGATCCGTGTCGATATCGCCCTCGGCGTCGATGCGGATGGCCATCGATTTCTTCGCGCCGCGTGTGACATAGACCATAAAGGCGGCGAAGCAGAATAGCAGGATGAACGCGTCCAGCCGGGACAGGCGGCGGTCGAATATCAGCATCATACACATCAAAAGCTGCATGGCGAAGAGCATCGGGAGCTCGCGCCTGACAATGCTGTCTCTGACCCGCAGCGGAGTCAGGAGCGCGGACAGGCCGACGATGAGCGCGATGTTCGACAGGGAGCTGCCGATGATGTTCCCGAGCGTGAGCTCGTTGGCTTTGGAAAAGCCCGAGATGATCCCGACGGCGAGCTCCGGCGCGCTCGTGCCGAACGCGATGACGGTAATGCCCACGACAAAGGATGAAACGCCGTAAAGCCGGGCGATCTTGGCCGCGGAGTCAATCAGGATATCCGCGCTTTTTATGATCAATACAAGCCCGAGGATCAGTAAAAAAAACTGCACGTTCCGGTTCCTTTCCGCATCTGCCTTATGTAGTGCGAGCCGGCGGACGGCCCCGTATCAGCTAATATTATATCATAAAAATGTAAGATATAACAGCTTTCCGTCACATAAATCCGTTCTGGTTAAAGCCGCGTTTTCAGGAATCCGACGATCCTGCCGCCATCGGAAAAGGCGTTGCCTCCTTTTTCATAAAAAATGAAGGAAGTCGATTAAAGAATCAACTTCCCTCAAGCTCGTAGTGGTCGGAGTGGCGGGACTTGAACCCGCGGCCTCATGGTCCCGAACCATGCGCGATACCAAACTTCGCCACACCCCGATATGGATTTTTCACGCGCCTGATCCAGACTCGTAGGCAATAGCATAAAACACTTTCTCCGCGCTGTCAAGAGTTTTTTCCTGTTTGTCAAAAAGATGAATGAACGCGCGCGGGCGATATGCCGGCGACGCTCTGCTCGGCATAGCCCGCAGCTGTCGGCAGCTTCAGACATTCAATTGTCCCAGAGCTTGACGAACAGGCCCGCGCTGTCGGTAAAGGAGCCGACGATGATCATGATGAGGTCGACGAGCGTGCCGATGCCGAAGACGCCGGCTGTCAGGAGCCAGATGACACCGGTGCCGGCCTTGCCGACGTAAAAGCGGTGGATGCCCAGGCAGCCGAGAAAAATACAAAGCAGCAGGGCCACGGTCCTGCTTTTGGGCGAAACGGGGGCGTACGGCGCATAATTCACGAGCGTTCTCTCCAATCCAAAATAGTAACATCAGAATATTATATGTGTCGAAAATTGTCAATATGCATCGCGGTAAGCGGCATTTGCATCGCATTAAGCGGCTTGACGTTTTGCC
>CAYMLM010000298.1:2685-3396 GCA_964391385.1 uncultured Papillibacter sp. | reverse complement strand
CGCCGAGACCAGACAACTCGCCGTCGTCGGCGAAAATTCAATCGCACGGCGATTGGACGATGGGCGAAGGATGGATGAGACTTTTTCGTTAGCAACAAATTCAAAAAGGCGGGTTTTCCCGCCTTTTTTCATCAATATTTTCACTATATATAGTGTATTATTTGTTCGATAATACTATATATATGATTGGATGTGTTGCCATATGATGCTGACAAAAAAACGCGGCCTGTTCGAGGCAAGCCGGATCGTCTATCTGCCGGTCGACGATATCCTGCCGAACCCCGGACAGCCGCGGCGCGATTTTGACCCGAACGCCATACGGGAGCTGGCCGGCAGCATATCGCGTTACGGCATACTCCAGCCGCTGTCCGTCAGGCGGCAGGGACACGGGTACGAGCTCGTGTCGGGAGAGCGGCGGCTCCGGGCTGCGAAGCTGGTGGGCCTCAGGGAGCTCCCGTGCATCATTTTGGATGTCGATTCGCAGAAGTCGTCGATCCTGGCCCTCGTCGAAAACCTGCAGAGAAAGGATCTCAATTTCGTCGAGGAGGCGGAAGGGCTCCACCGGCTCGTCAGTCAGCATGGATACAAGCAGGAGGAGGTCGCCCGCCTTGTCGGGCTGTCACAGTCGGCCGTGTCGAACAAGCTGCGGCTTTTGAGGCTCCCGCCGGATTTTTTATGCAGGCTCCGGGACGTCGGCCTCACCGAGCGCCA
>CAYMLM010000298.1:0-2675 GCA_964391385.1 uncultured Papillibacter sp. | reverse complement strand
GAGGACCGAAAGAAGGAGGTCGAGCAGTTTTTGACGAATAGCCTGATTGTGGCGGCCACCGCGGAGCTGATCGACGCCTACCTGGCAAGCAAGGAGCAAAAAAAAGCGCAGAGCCGGTCCGTCTATATTCTCAAGGATGTGCGCTTGTTTCTCAACACGGTGACGCGCGGCATGAACATGATGCAGAAATCCGGCATCAACGCCAAATACGGGCGGGATGAAACGGAACAGGAGATCATACTGACGATAAAAATCCCAAAGGCGAACAAATAGCCGGCTCGTTCGAAACGTCGGTGCGGTCCGCGCGGCGGCTATTGGAAAAGGATGAATCCGGCCGTGACCAGCAGCACCTGCAGGAGAAGGATCGCGGGCAGGCCCAGGACGAAGGAGGCGTGTTTCGTTTTATGACGATACATGTGCATGCCCCATAGGCTGCCGACGCTGCCGCCGAGCGCGGCGTACAGGAACAGCCGCCCTTCGGGCGTTCTCCGGCTGTGTGTCACGGCCTTATATTTATCGGTCCGCATGCTGCGGAAGCCGATGAGATTGATGACGAGCAGATAGGGAATCAAAAATTTAAGCATATGGATTTCACCCGCGTGTTTTACGCTATTATAACTGATCGGAGAAGGTTTTACAAACAGAGAAAAAATAAAGCGCCAGGCCGAGGCCTTGCGCTGTTATTGCGGTGGGTGTACGGCTCGTCTTACGGTCGCCGGGGCCGGACCGTCTGGCGCTGTCCCGCGCGCGGAAAGCTCATCTGCCGCCTCTGCGCCGCGAATTCTTCTTGTCGGCGTACTGACGCAGGCCGGAGATCTTGCTGTCCGAATCCTGCATGAACCGCTTGAGCTTGTCTTCAAACGAGGCCTCGCCCGGCAGATTAACCGCTGCCGGCGATGCGGGGGAATCCGACGTGCGGTTGAACACAGGCGCGCCCGCGCTTCGGCGGGGCGCATTGCTTTTTTCCTTTGCGGCGGGCTGCGGCAGAACAGCCCGGATCGAGAGGTTGATCCTTCCTCCCTCGTCCAGGCCGATCACCTTTACGGTGACGTCCTGGCCTTCTTTCAGATGTTCCTTGATGTCGTTGACATAGGTGTTCGCGATTTCAGAAATATGTACAAGACCCGACTTGCCCGGCGCCAAAGCGACAAAAGCGCCGAACTTTGTGATTCCGGTTACCTTTCCCGTCAATATTGAGCCTACTTCAAACTCCATACGAAAAGTAAAACCCTCTCATTGTAATGTATGGTATCAGCTAATTACCGGTATCGTAAAAAACCTTCTCGCCGGGCGCCACAAGGCCGAGATCGTCCCTGGCCACATCCGCAATGGTGTCCTCGTCATCGCTGTGCTCTATTTCGTACTTGAGCTCGGCGTTCGACGTCTCTTTTTCCGCGACTTGCTGCTTGAGGGCTTCCTGCTGGGAGCGGGCCGTGTCGATCTGAGATCTCAGATTGATAAGAGTCACCGAGGCGTATACGATGAGGGCGAATATGACGAGCTTCGTAATGATACCGGCTCTTTTCAGCTTCATGGCCGACTCCTTTTCCCCGCGTTTTCCCATGACGGGCCCGCGGCGCGTTGTCGGCATATATTTTATACCATTTAAACGAATAATGAAAGATGTTTTTTAGAAAATTACGCAAATATTTAAAGGCTAAATATACCCAGACGAATGGGCGCGACAGGCAGTAGAGCACAAAGACGACCGCGTCCGCGATCGCGTTGCACAAAGCCAGAGAAAACCGGCTGAGCGTGACGAAGTATACGATCGCGCCCAGTACGGCCATGATATTCATGAAAAAGCGCTGCCTGCCGCCGCCCAGGGACAGGCCGAGCAGAAAAACCGCCAGGCCCGTAATGAGCCAGAACAAAAAATCCGTGGCGGCCGTGACGGCCTTCGACCGCGCCCGACGCCGGACGACGCGGAACAGGTCGTATATAAATCCGGCGGCCGCCCCCAGGATAAGGGAAGAAGCCGCCTGAATCAGCTGATGTGAGATGGGGATCTGCATCGCCTACTTGAAAAGACGGGAGAAAAGGCCGCCGCCTGAGGCTTTGACGTCATCCTCGTATTCGAGCTTATCGATCGTGCCTTCCAGCACGACGTCTCCGCTGTCCAGGCTCAGCTTTTCGATGCGAAGCTCCCTGCCGCGGACGATCAGGATGCCCTGCGCCGTGCTCATGACGATCTCGTTCTCGTCGAAGCTCTCGACATCGTCCACCCCGGAAACCGAGACCTTTTTCCGGCTTTCCATAATGACGTTATGCGGCAGCTCGACCGTCTTGAATTTTTCCTCGTATGCCATATGCTCCATCCTTTCTGCCGGAGCGGCATGCCCGCTTCCGACTCAGGTTCGACGTCCGCCCTCCGTGCGCCCTAACCGGCGCCGGTTCTATATTATATATATTGTCCAAGAGAGGAAAATATTAACAATTCGGGATATCGCGGCCGGCGGCGGCGCTGCTCCGCGCCGCGCGGCTCAGACGGCGCCATATCACGCAAAAGTGCCATGCGGCGCAAATCTCACTTTACACGCCGGTTTGTTTCTGGTATAATGGCACTCGCTCTGAATGCGGCGCAGACAAGCGCTCGCTGCATATGCGCCCGTAGCTCAGTTGGATAGAGTGTCAGACTCCGACTCTGAAGGTCGCAAGTTCGAATCTTGTCGGGC
>CAYMLM010000297.1:0-3435 GCA_964391385.1 uncultured Papillibacter sp. | reverse complement strand
TCGGGATCGAGCATGAGGGCGCTTCCGTCGCCGCTTTTGACAACCTTGCCGACGGGGCAGCCCATGTTGATGTCGATGATGTCCGCGCCGGATATCTCCCGCGCCAGCCTCGCGGCCTTGCCCATGCAGTCGGCGTCGCTGCCGAAGATCTGCGCCGCCGCCGGGTGCTCGTCCTCGCCCAGGCGCAAAAGCGAGCGCGTCTTGCCGTCCTGATAGACGAGCGCCTTGGCGCTGACCATTTCGGTGTACGTCAGGCCCGCGCCGAAGCGGCGGCAGACGGCGCGGAACGCCAGGTCGCATACGCCCGCCATCGGCGCGAGCGCCAGCCTCGATTCGATTTTGACAGTCCCGATGTGCACGCGCCACCTCCGGCGGTTTGTTAAAGCTACCGTTATATTACTGAAAATGGGCATGAAAGTCAATCGCCGTTCGTCGCCAAAGCTGGCAACGAGCGGCGCGACCGGGCGGTAAATATATGTACTCAATCGGCAATGATCTCAAGTTCTCTGATTTTGATGCTGTTTTTATAGATCTTGATCAGATACAGGACGTTTCCTTCGATCGGACCGAAGGAAAATTGTCCCTCGTCGTCTGTAAACTGCCGGTCGATCAGCTTTCTCTCCTGACCCGACCGGAACAGCAGGACCAGCGCGCCCTCAACGGCCGCGCCCTCCCTGTTGCGCACCGTCCCGCAGACGGCGGCCGCTTTTTCCTGATCGATGCCGACGGTTGTCTCGACGTGCTCTCCTTCCGCCGGCTTAAAGTAAAACTTGGCGACTGAACTCATTGTTTCTCATCTCCCTGTACAGTGCTCCTGTCTCATTGTATTGCCGGGCCGCGTTTTGCGTGCTTGACAATCCCGTCGTAATTATATAGACTATTTTAGTTACTTTTATAAACCCCGCTCGTCATTCCCGGGAAGACGGGAATATGAAAAAAAGGAGTTATTTACAAATGGCAAAGGAAAAAAGGGTCGAGCAAATCACGGATATGGACGTTGATTTTGCCCAGTGGTTCACGGATGTCGTCACGAAGGCGGAGCTGATCGATTACTCCGGCGTGAAGGGCTTTTTCATCCTGCGACCGTATGCCTTTGCCATCTGGGAAAATATC
The DNA here is from genome assembly GCA_964391385.1 of uncultured Papillibacter sp. Taxonomy (GTDB): domain Bacteria; phylum Bacillota; class Clostridia; order Oscillospirales; family Oscillospiraceae; genus Sporobacter. The sequence goes on along the minus strand of CAYMLM010000297.1, from coordinate 2,322 downwards.
CAGGGCATTCTGGACGCCCGCTTCAAGGCGCTCGGGCATGTCAACGTCTCCATGCCCCTTCTGATACCCGAGAGCCTGCTTCAAAAGGAAAAGGACCACGTGGAGGGCTTCGCCCCCGAGGTGGCCTGGGTCACGCACGGCGGCTCGGAAAAGCTCGGCGAGCGGCTGTGCGTCCGCCCGACCTCCGAAACGCTCTTCTGCGAGCACTGGAGCCACGTGCTGCGCTCGTGGCGCGACCTGCCGCTGCTGTACAACCAGTGGTGCAGCGTGCTGCGCTGGGAAAAGACGACGCGCCCGTTTCTCAGGGGACGGGAATTCCACTGGCAGGAGGGCCATACGCTCCACGCGACCCGGGAGGAAGCGGAGGCCGAGACGCAGCAGATGCTGAACGTCTACGCCGATTTTTGCGAATCGAGCCTGGCCATGCCGGTCATCAAGGGCCGGAAAACGGACAAGGAGAAATTCGCCGGAGCCGTGGCCACGTACACGGTCGAGTGCATGATGCACGACAAAAAAGCGCTGCAGGGCGGCACGTCCCACTACTTCGGAGACGGCTTCGCCCGCGCCTTCGACATCCAGTTTGCCGACAGGGACAACTCCCTGGCCTACCCGCACCAGACGTCCTGGGGCATGTCCACGCGCATCATCGGCGGGATCATCATGACGCACGGCGACAACTCGGGCCTCGTCCTGCCGCCGAGGATCGCGCCCGTCCAGGCGGCCGTGATCCCCGTGGCCATGCACAAGCAGGGCGTTGCCGAAAAGGCGGCCGAGCTGGCCGAGCGCCTGAAGGCGGCCGGCCTGCGCGTCAAAAGCGATTTTTCGGACCAGAGCCCCGGCTGGAAGTTTGCCGAGTACGAGATGAAGGGCGTCCCGTTGCGGCTGGAAATCGGTCCGAAGGACATCGAGAGCGGCCAGTGCGTCGCCGTCCGGCGCGACAGCGGCGAAAAAATTCCCGTGGCCCTTACCGAGCTGGAAGCGCGGGTCCCCTCCATCCTGGAGGACGTGCAGAAGGGCCTTTACGACAGGGCCAAAAGGAACCTGACCGACAATACGCGCCCGGCGGCATCGCTGACTGAAGCTTCAAATATCATCGCTGAACAGGGCGGCTTTGTCAAAGCCATGTGGTGCGGCAGCCTTGAATGCGAGCTCAAAATGAAGGAGGAGGCCGGCGTTTCGTCCCGGTGCATCCCCTTTGAGCAGGAGCGTGTCGGGGAGCGCTGCGCAGTCTGCGGGAAGCCCGCCGAAAGCATGGTCATCTGGGGCGTGGCGTACTGAGAGGAAAAAGCTGCATAAGCAGCCCATCTCAAACAATAACGGCGGGGGCGCATGGCCCCCGCCGAGTTGTTTTTTACTGTCCGCTTATTTGATTTTCTGGTACGTGACGTAGCGCCACGAATTGCCGGCCGTTTCGGCGTGGAGGATGCACATGCCGTCCCGGACGGCGCCGCCCGACGGCGTGAAGGCTACGCCGCCGGCCGCTCCGCCGTACGTCGCGGCGGGGAGCGCGGCGAGGATATCGGCGGGCTTGGCGCTGCCGGCGTTTTTGACCGCCTCTAAAACCGTCATGTACGCGTCGTACCCAAGGGCGGAAGCGGCCGAGACGGCGTTGGTGCCGCCGTTGTCGTCCAGCTTGTCGGGATTGTCGCTCAGCCACTGCCTGAAGGCGGCGACGAAGCCGATCCCGGCCTCGAGCTGTATGTCCTCGTCAAAGGCGGCCGGGATGCTCACGTCGAGCGCGGTGCCCTGCACGGCGGCGAGTATGCGCTCGTCGTTCCAGTCGGAGGACGAGAGCATCGGGATGAGCGGCCCCTCGCCGGTAGCCTGGTCAAACAGGAGCTCGGCATCCTCGGGGGGGATGGGAGCAAACAGAACGGCCGCGCCGGCCTCGGCGGCGGCGGCGAGATAGTCCGTAAAGTCGGTGTTGCCCTGCTGATATCTCCCCTCGACAATAGTTCCCCCGTAGGCTGTGAACGTCTCCTTGAAGCTGCCGCCGAGCTCCCCCGACCTGTCGTCGCCGTTTTTCATCAGGATGTATACCGTCGACGCCGAATAGTGTTCCAGGGCGTAGGCGGCAAGCACCTTGCCCTCGAACAGCTCGGGGTAACCGATGTCCAGGATGTTGTCCTGGCCCTCGGCCGCCTGCGCCAGTCCGGAAGTGCCGAGCACGGCGACCCCCGACTCGGCCAGGATGCCCGCGGCAGCCGCGGTCACGTCTGGGCCGTTTGACCCGAGCACGATATCGCACCCCTCGCCGATCAGCCCGTACGCGGCGGCCTCGGCGGCGGCGGCCGAGGCCGCGCTGTCGCTGAGCACGAGCTC
>CAYMLM010000296.1:0-3442 GCA_964391385.1 uncultured Papillibacter sp. | reverse complement strand
TGAGCGTTACGCTCTGCATGACCATGCGCATGTTGTGATACCCGTTTTCCATCCGGGAGACGATATCGATGGACAGGTTGATTTTCGCGAGTGCGTCGACCTTGATGTTCATTGCGTCACTTCTCAAACAGCATTTTCATGAGCTTCGTCCCGGGATTGATATAAGGGCCCTTCAGGCCGGCGGCCTCGGTGTATGATGCGCCCGCGCCGGTATCCGTCCGGCTGTCGTAGAGCAGAAACGGCACCGGGTCGCCGTCGTGGCCGCGCGTCGACGTGAGCGTCTTGTGGTCGGAAAGGAGCAGCAGCCTGTAATCGGTTCCGGCTTCCGCGAGCTTATCGGTGAGGCGGCGGACGACGCGGGCGTCGAGCCATTCGATGGCCTGCAGCTTTCCCTTCAGATCCCCGTTGTGCGTGCACTCGTCCGGCGCTTCGACGTGCACCGCCGCGAAGTCGCGCGTTTGGAGGACCTCCAGCGCCGCGTCCGCCTTGCCCTCGTAGTTGGTGTCCAGCTCGCCGGTCGCGCCCTCGACCGTCACGACGTCAAGGCCCGTGAGCGCGGCGATGCCGTGGCACAGCGGCACGGCGGAGATCACGCCGCCCGTCCTGCCGTACTGCGCCTCAAACTGCGGCAGGGCCACGGCCGTCCCCTCCGCCCAGAACCAGATGCCGTTTGCAGGCAGTTTTCCCCCGGCGCGGCGGTTTTCATTCATCGGATGCCGGTCTAAAAAACGGTGCGCCGCGCGCATGAGCGCGTCCAGGACGGACGCGTTCGCGCCGCCGGACGGCAGCAGCGGCCCGATCCGCTCGCCCAGATGGTCGTGCGGCGGGATGAGCCGCAGGCCCTTCAGGTCCGCGTTTTCCTGCTCGGCGATGTGCCGGAACGAGAGCGCCGGATGCACGCGCATCCCCGCCCTGTCCGCAAGCTTTTTAAAGTCCGGATCGTCGAACAGCGCGCGGACCAGCCGGGCGGATGCCTCCCCCTCGATGGAGCCGGCCGAGTGCGACAGGATTCTCTTCTCCTCAAACGGCATGCCGCCGTCCTCGAGCGCGACCATGTTGCAGCGGTACGCCGCGTTCCCCGGCCGCAGGCGGATGCCGTCCGCCGCCGCCTCGAGCGGGGCGCGCCCCGTGTAGCACACGGTCGGGTCGCACCCGAAGATCGACAGGATCGCCGTGTCGCTGCCGGCCGGCAGGCCCTCCGGCACGGTCAGCACGGAGCCGACGACGCCCTTTGCCGCCAGCGCGTCGATCGACGGAATGGCGGCGGCCTCCAGCGGCGTTTTGCCGCCGAGCCCGTCCACCGGATTGTCGGCCATGCCGTCCCCGATCACGAGTATGTATTTCATCTTAAAATTGCCCTTTCGTCAGCCGCTTGTCTATTTGAGCCTGTCCAGGAAACGGCCGAGCCGCGTAAGCGCCTCGGTGATGTTGTCCAGGCTCGACGCGTAACACATGCGGACGAAGCCCTCCCCGCTTGCGCCGAACGCGTTTCCCGGAATGACGGCCACCTTCTCCTCGAGCAGGAACCTCTCGCAGAACTGCTCCGAGGTCAGCCCGGTCTTCTGGATCGACGGGAAGACGTAAAACGCGCCCTTCGGCTCGAAGCACTCGAGGCCGAGGCCCCGCAGCCCGTCGAGGATATACCGGCGCCGGTAATCGTAGTCCCGGCGCATGTATTCGATGTCGCCGTCGCCCTCCTTCATGGCCTCGATGGCCGCGTACTGGCTCGTCGTCGGCGAGGACATGATGGCGTACTGGTGTATCTTCAGCATCTGCACAATGATTTCCGCCGGGCCGCAGACGTAGCCCATGCGCCAGCCCGTCATCGCGTGGCTCTTCGAGAAGCCGTTGACGACGATGGTGCGCTCCTTCATGTCGGGGATATTGGCGATCGAAAAATGGCGCTGCCCGTAGGTGAGCTCGGCGTAGATCTCGTCGGATAAGACCATGATGTCCGTGCCGCGCAGGACCTCGGCGAGCGCCTCGACGTCGGCCCTTTCCATGATCCCGCCCGTCGGATTGTTCGGGAACGGCAGGACGAGCAGCTTCGTTGACGGGGTGATCGCCGCGCGCAGCTCTTCCGGCGTCAGGCGGAACTCGTTTTCCACCTTTGTCTCGATGTAGACGGGCCTGGCGCTGACCAGCTCCGTGACCGGCCCGTAGCACACGAACGACGGGACGGGTATGATGACCTCCTCGCCGGGGTTGACGAGCGCGCGGACGGCGAGATCGAGGGCCTCGCTGCCGCCGACCGTGACGATGATCTGGTTTGCGTAATGATAGTCGAGGTCGAACCGCCGCCTCAAGTAGTCGGCGATCTCCATGCGCAGCCGCGAAAGCCCGGCGTTGCCCGTATATTTTGTAAAGCCCTTTTCGAGCGAGAAGATGCCCGCGTCGCGGATGTGCCAGGGCGTCACGAAGTCGGGCTCGCCGATGCCGAGCGATATGGCGTTGTCCATTCCCTCCAGGATGTCGAAGAACTTCCGGATCCCCGACGGCTTGAGCCCTTTGACCTTGTCGCTCAAAACGGACGCGTAATCCATCATATGAACCTCACCCTCTCCTCCTGCTCTTCAGGCAGACTGAAGACGCAGCCTTTTTCCTTGTACTTCTTGAGTATGAAATGCGTCGCCGTCGCCGTGACGCCGTCGATCGGCGCGAGCCGCGCGAAGACGAACTGGGCCACGTCCTTGATCGTCCGGGCCGTTATATACACGGCGAAGTCGAAGGCGCCCGACATCAGATACAGGCTGTCGACCTCGTCGTACTGGTAGATGCGTTCGGCGATGCGCTCGAACCCCTCGCCGCGCTGCGGCGAAATCTTGACCTCGATGAGCGCCGTCACGGACTCCTCGGACACCTTGTCCCAGTCGACAAGCGTCATGTATTTTAAAATGACGCGGTCGGCTTCGCATTTTGCGATGACCGATTCGACCGCCGACACGTCCATGTCGAGCATCGCGGCCAACTGCTGTGCCGAAAGCCTGCCGTCCTTTTCCAGAAGCTTCAGAATTTCTTTCATGCCGGTCCCTCCATACCCGAAGTTTGTATTAAATCATTATACAATCGCGCCGACATTATATCAAACAAATATTTCGCGCGCGCCGAAAAATGATTGTTTCGACCGATATTGTTTTCGCGGCCCATTTCTTTGTCGTGCGTTTCGTGCATAAATCCCGCGCGCACGGTTATATTATGCACGTAGAAGGAGGCAACCAGCTATGATCATGGATAGAATCGCGCTCGTCCTGGCAATCATTGGCGGTCTCAATTGGGGTTCGATCGGTTTGTTCAGATTTGATTTTGTGGCGTATATCTTCGGCGGACAAGCGGCGCCAGTCAGCCGCGTCATCTACACGCTCGTCGGTCTGGCCGCTATCTGGCTGATCTCCCTTTTGTTCAGAGAACGCGAAGAGGAACGCGGAGAGCACGCGTAAAATAT
>CAYMLM010000295.1:0-3465 GCA_964391385.1 uncultured Papillibacter sp. | reverse complement strand
TTTTCGGAGACACCGTCCTCGTCACGAACGGCGACCAGACCGACACGCTCCGCGCCGCCGCCGGGGCGGACGATTTTTTCTGTTCGGCGCTCCGGACGCGCGCGTTCGAGCCCGACGCGCCGAACTACACCCCCCGCATCTCCGGCGTGCTTTTGCCGGGCGGCGGCTACAGGCTGTCCATCCTGAAAAGCCTGGACGGAAACCCGTCCTGCTGCTGCCGCCAGTTCTTCGAGTACGATACGCCGGTTCCCGGCGTCGGCCACCTGATCCACACCTACAAGTGCGACGGCGCGCCCATTCCTTCCTTCGAGGGCGAGCCGACGGCCGTCGCCGTCAACGGCAGCCTCCGGGACTGCGCAAACGGCGTCTGGGACGCGCTTGACGCGGACAACAGGGTTTCGCTTTTCGCCCTGTCGAAGGAGCTTGCCACAGGCGGCCTCGAAAGCCTGATCATCAACAAAAATCAATGAGGTACGGACATGACGGAGCTTGAACTCAAATACGGCTGCAACCCCAACCAGAAGCCCGCGCGCATCTTTATCCGGCGCGCCGCGCTGCCGATCACTGTGCTCGGCGGCAAGCCCGGCTATATCAACTTTCTCGACGCCTTTAACAGCTGGCAGCTCGTCCGCGAGCTGAAATCGGCGGCCGGACTGCCGGCGGCCGCCTCCTTCAAGCACGTCTCGCCCGCCGGGGCGGCGGTCGGCGCGCCGCTTTCCGAGCTTGACCGGGCCGTCTTTTTCACGGGCAAGCTTCCCCTGTCCCCCATCGCGAGTGCTTACGCGCGCGCCCGCGGGGCCGACCGCATGAGCTCCTACGGCGACTGGGCCGCCCTGTCGGACCCCTGCGACGAGGAGACGGCGGCGCTTTTGGCGCTCGAGGTCTCCGACGGCGTCATCGCCCCGGACTACACGCCGCGCGCGCTGGAGCTTCTCAAAACGAAGCGCAAGGGCAATTACAACATCGTCAAGATCGACCCCGGTTACGTGCCCGAAAAAACGGAATACAAGGACGTCTTCGGCATCACGTTCGAGCAGGGGCGCAACGAGTTCAAAATCGACGATAGCCTTCTCGGCAACATTGTCACCAGAAACAAGGAGCTCCCCGAAAGCGCCAGGCGCGACCTCATTCTCTCGCTCATCACACTCAAGTACACGCAGTCGAATTCCGTCTGCTATGCCTTTGACGGACAGGCCATCGGCGTCGGCGCGGGCCAGCAGAGCCGCATCCACTGCACGCGCCTGGCCGGGAGCAAGGCCGACAACTGGCTCCTGCGCCGCCACGAAAAGGTTCTGACCCTGCCGTTCCTGCCGAACCTCAGCCGTCCCAACCGGGACAACGCCATCGACGTGTATATTTCCGACGAATATGAGGATGTCCTGGCCGACGGCAAGTGGCAGGCCGTCTTCACGGAAAAACCCGCCGTCCTCACGCGCGAGGAAAAGAAAAGCTGGATCGCGCGGGCGGCGGGCGTCGCGCTCGGGAGCGACGCGTTCTTCCCCTTCGGCGACAATATCGAGCGCGCGCATAAATCCGGCGTCCAATTCATCGCGGAGCCGGGCGGCTCCATCCGCGACGACAACGTCATCGAAACGTGCGACCGATACGGCATGGTTATGGCCTTCACCGGCATGAGACTGTTCCATCACTGACAATATTCTCATTATATATCGTCATTTATCACTTAATATCATTTTTTCCCGCTTTTCTCAATGTAATCCCAATAACCATGACGCTCATTGATTCGGCATCAGACCGGCGGAGATGAATAAAGACGAAGAACGCGCTCCGCAAAGACCGGCATAAGGGGTAGGTTTTTACAAAGCCGCCTCCCCCTTATGTATCACCACCCCGTGTCAAATGCGCTGAAGTTTTGTCCGATTTTCAATCTAAATCTGCAACAAGCCTAACCCTTAACAGGCGAAGCGCCGGTTTCCGGCTACCGGCGCCTGTTGCGGCGCATTCATCGAAAAGCCTCCCGCCTGAGGGAGGTGGCGCGCAGCGCCGGAGGGAGTATCCGGCGTGAGATATCACCATTTAAAAACTTAAACCATTTCAAAGGGGTTATGCCGTCATGAACGTACTTGTCGTCGGAGGCGGCGGACGCGAACACGCGATCTGCCTGGCGCTTTCCAAATCAAAGCGTGTTGATAGGCTGTACTGCGCGCCGGGCAACGGCGGCATCTCAGAGGTTGCCGAATGCGTCGGCATCCGCGCGACCGACCTGGACGGCATCGTGGCCTTCGCCAAAACGAATCCCGTCGACTTCGTCATGGTCGCCCCGGACGATCCCCTCGCCCTCGGCCTCGTCGACGCGCTGGAGGCCGCCGGTCTCCGCGCCTTCGGCCCGCGCGCCAACGCCGCGGTCCTCGAAAGCAGCAAGGCCTTCTCGAAGTCGCTGATGAAAAAGTACGGCATCCCGACGGCCGCATACGAGGTTTTTTCGGACTACGCCGCGGCCGAAGCGTATATCCGGGAAAAAGGCGCGCCGATCGTCGTCAAGGCCGACGGCCTCGCGCTCGGCAAGGGCGTCGTCGTCGCGCAGGACGTCGATACGGCGCTTGACGCGCTCAGCTCCATGATGCGGGACAACAAGTTCGGCGACAGCGGCCGGACCGTCGTGGTCGAGGAGTTCATGACCGGCCCTGAGGTGACGGTGCTGGCCTTCACGGACGGCAAAACCGTCGTCCCGATGCTGTCCTCGCAGGACCACAAGCGCGCGTTTGATAACGACGAGGGCCCGAACACGGGCGGCATGGGCGCCGTCGCGCCCAGCCCCAACTATACGCCCGAGCTCGCGGATATCTGCATGAAAACGATCTTCCGCCCGACGATCGAGGCCATGAACAGCGAGGGCCGCACCTTCAAGGGCGTCATCTATTTCGGGCTGATGCTCACGCCGGCCGGCCCGCGCGTCGTCGAGTACAACGCCCGCTTCGGGGACCCGGAGGCCCAGCCGCTTTTGTCTATGCTCGAAACGGACCTTCTGGACATCTTCGAGGCCGTCGTCGGCGGGCGCCTGGAGGAAATCGAGATCAAATGGCGGACCGGCGCGGCCTGCTGCGTCGTGATGGCCAGCGGCGGTTACCCCGTCGCCTATGAAAAAGGCTATGAGATCACGGGCCTCGACGCGGTCCCGCCCGACATCACCGTCTACCACGCCGGCACCGCGAAGAAGGACGGCAGGTACATCACGAGCGGCGGGCGCGTGCTCGGCGTGACGGCCCTCGGCGCGACGCTTGACGCGGCCGTGCGCCGCGCCTACGAGGGCGTCGGGCTCATCCGCTTCCAGGACGCCCATTACCGCACGGACATCGGCCGCAGATAATCACTGCGCGCCACCGACGCCGCCCGGGTCCGTGTTCTCCCTCCGGCCCGAAGGCTTTTTCGTGAATGCTTTTCCGCTGCGTTTTGTAGGATTACAATTGATGTGTTACAACACGCTGATGGAAATGATGGAAAACC